>JALOPK010000272.1 GCA_025453925.1 Candidatus Eiseniibacteriota bacterium
GATCCCTCGCCCGGGAGATGTCGGGCTGGCGGACCCGGGGATCGTCCACGGGCAGCGGTTTGAAATCGAAGTCAGCCACAACGCCGGCGATCCCGCTGACCGCCCGGCCGAACGTCTCAATGGTGCGTTCTTCGGGATTGCCGAGATTGACGGGCTCGGTGATCGCACTCCTCGTGAGAAGATCGATCCCCCGCACCAGGTCGTCGACGTAGCAGAAGCTCCGGGTCTGCGTCCCATCGCCGAACACGGTAAGCGGCTCTCCGGAAAGCACCTGGCGGACGAAGGTGGGCACGACGCGCCCGTCGTTCATCCTCATCCTCGGCCCGTAGGTGTTGAAGATCCGGGCGATCCGGGTTTCCAGACCGTGATAACGGTGGTAGGCAACGGTCATGGCTTCGGCGAACCGCTTGGCCTCATCGTACACGCCCCGGGGGCCGATGGGGTTCACATTGCCCCAATACGACTCCCGCTGGGGATGCTCCAGGGGATCGCCGTACACCTCGGAGGTCGAGGCGAGGAAGAACCTGGCACCCTTGGCCTTGGCCAGACCGAGGGCCTTGTGGGTCCCCAAAGCGCCGACCTTGAGGGTCTGGATGGGATACCTCAGATAGTCGACGGGGCTTGCCGGGCTGGCCAGATGCAGCACAAAGTCAACCGGCCCCTCGACGAAGATGTAGTTGGTCACATCCTGCTTGATGAACAGGAAGTGATCGTTTCCCGACAGTTGCTCGATATTGCGCGTGCGCCCGGTGATGAGATTGTCCATGCAGATTACCCGATGACCCCGCGCCACCAGGTAGTCGCTCAGGTGGGAGCCGATGAACCCTGCTCCTCCGGTGATCACATAGGTTGCCACCACTAACCTCCTTGGCCGTCGGGAGAAAGGCGCTTCCTGCTCAGATCTCCCAGCGAAAGCCCCTCCAACCAGACGAAAACCATGCCGACGATGATGATCGGAATCATGTTGAGAGCATGAAGCACAAAGGCGAAGGCCCGGCTCGCGTTGGGGTCTGCGTCCGGAGCCAGGAGAAGAATCGCCGCCACGCAGGCCGCGTGGTAAGGACCGGCATACCCCGGTGCCGACGGGATGAGAACCCCCAGTGCAACGATAGGCGTGATCACGTAGGGCGCGTACCACGGCAGATGGACCCCCAGGGGGAATGCCCAGATGACCGGGTGGACCACCGCCATGCTCACCACCCACACGACCAGAGTCCAGAGTGCGACCGCCCCCAGTTGACGCAGGGAACTGAAAATGGTGAGGCCGGTGGCAAACTTCTCCAGCGACCCGATCACCCGCTCATGTCCGGGCAGCCAGTGGAGCACTCTGGCGAAGAACGCCAGAGTCCGCTCCTTGCGATGGTGCAGGAAAAGCATGCCGACTAGAGCCCCGGTGTAGAGCACGAGGGCGAAGACGATGCCTGTCCGGAGCAGACTCCCTCCCGTGCCGTGCAGCGGAGCGAGGAGCAGTGCGGCAAAGAGAAAGATCAGGAGCATGTAGCCATCGAAGAGCCGTTCGATCACGATGGTCGCGAACACCGACTCGAAGCGCAGCCGGTCCCGCCTGATCAGAACGAGTGCCCTCAAGAACTCCCCCATCCTCGCAGGGAAGATGCTGTTGCCCATGAAGCCGATCATGAGGGCCCTGAAGGAACTGGTGAAGCCCACCCTCCCCACGGGATGGAGCAGAACCTGCCACCGGAATGCCCGCAGGACGAAACTGGCCAGAAACAACGCGACAGCCGGTATGGTCAGCAGCCAGTTGACCTGTCGCAGGCTGGCCACGGCCTCATGGAAGTCCATCTTCCGGACCACGAGCCAGAGGAAGAAGGCGCTGACCGCGATGCCGAGAAGGAGACGCCAGCATCTTGCCCAGAGGGTCGGGCCCGCGGCACGCACGGAGGGACCCGGGAGGTTCGGATCAACCATGTCTGGATGGGCTCAGTAGGCGTTCTTGCTCTTCGCCCACTCGGACAGCGTGCGGAAGAGTACTTTCAGATCAAACCAGAGCGACCAGTTCTCGACGTAGTAGATGTCGAACCGGGTACGCTCCTCGATGCTGGTGTTGCCCCGGAGGCCGTTCACCTGCGCCCAGCCGGTCATGCCCGCGCGCACCTTGTGGCGCTCCAGGTACCGGGGAACCTGCTCACGGAAGCGCTCGACGAAGAAAGGCCGCTCGGGACGCGGGCCTACGAGGCTCATCTCGCCGCGAAGGACGTTCCACAACTGGGGCAGTTCGTCTAGGTTCCACTGGCGGAGGAATCGGCCGATGTTGGTGCGGCGGGGATCCTCTGGAGTTGCCCAGACAGGGCCCGACGCCTCCTCGGCGTCGATTCGCATCGAGCGAAACTTGTACATCGTGAACAGACGGTTGTTCAACCCCACGCGCTTCTGACCGAAGAAGATCGGCCTGCCGGAATCCCGCAGAATCGCCAGTGCGACCAGGCCCAACACCGGCAGCAGACCCACCACCATCATGCTGGCCACCACGACATCGGTCACCCGTTTGGCCACCGCGCCCCACCCATCGATGGGCCGCGAGCGGAACACGAGCAACGGGACGCCCCCGAGATCGGTGGCCTGGAAGCCCGTGGTCATCATGCCGAACAGATCGGGGACCATGTCGTAGCTCACGCGGCTTCGCGCACACTCCCTCAGCACGGACAGAATGCGCTGATGGTGCTGGAACGGGATAGTGATGATCAGCCGGTCGACGCGATGGGCGCTCAACAGGCGCCCCAGGTGATCAAGGGAGCCGAGATCAGCGATCTCCGTGTCGCCGCAGTTCATCTGGCCCGTCCCGATGGTGCCCAGGAGCACGATCCCGGGAGGCGGCCGGTAGGTCAGGTTGTGGAGGATCTTTGCGGTGTGGGGGCCCTTTCCGATCACGGCGATTCGCGTGATCCCGATTCCCTGGCGGGTCAGCCACCGGGACACGCCCCTCAGCAACGTGGTGCGGTTGAGCCCCAGGAGGACCAGCGTCAACATCCAGGTGACCGCAACGACGATACGGGAGTACGTCTGGTCACCGAAGAAGAAGGCCGCGGCCAGAAAGAGCAGGAAACTGAGCGCTCCCGCCTTGAATACGGCGGCGAGCTGGTCTCCCAGGCAGCGCGTCTGCCCCATCTGATACAGCCCGCTGCGCGCCAGCAGCACCAGCCAGATGATGAGCGCTCCCGCCAAACCCGGGAGGTAGGACTGCAACGTTGGGTACTGCGCCTGCGGCGCGAGGATCCCGAGAGAGAAGCGCACGTAGTACCCGATGACGAAGGAGACGACAATCCACGCTGCGTCGGTGAGAAGTGCCACCACGGGAAAGACCGCCTGCATGGCAAGAGGCTTCCCCTCGTGGAAAGGAAGACGGTGTTCGTGACGCTCTTCCGCCTCGATCTCACCGACGCGAACGGCAGGACTGTCCATCACGCTCAATCCATGGTTCCATACGGCGAGATCCGGCGACTGTCGCCCGCGGGATCCCGGCGTAGCCGAGTGCAGACTTTTCCGATTGACCGAAAGAGGCCACAGAATAAAAGCACCACCCCTACTAACACCAAGACCCCAACTCCGGTGCCCGAGGCCATGCTCCGTCCAAGGATGGCCATCCAGACCTGGCCTCCCGGCGTTCCCGGCCACGGGATCGCCAGCACCACGAACAGCATGTGCCACATGCCCAACTCCCGGTGGCGCGCATACCCGTCCGCCGCGGTAGCGAGATCGGCGGTCTGTACCAGCGAGCGCATCCGTATCGTCCACATTCCCCCCGCCACAATGGCGACCGCCATCTGTACCACCACCAGCGTCACCAGAGTCGGATTGCCGAACCCAACGCCCAGCAACGCGAGTCCCAGGTGGCACTGCGCGACCTGCCCGAGTACTGACTCGGCCAGCCATTCGACCTGGAGCCACAGCGCCCCGGTCACCAGCGCGACGCACCCCAGCAGCCCGAAGGAGGCGGCCAGAAGGGAACCGGAATCCGCGTGCAGCGCGACGTGGAGCCGCAACAAGGCGATCATGCTGGCCGGGAGAAACACCGCCAGGAGCATCAACAGGGGAAATCCCTGCAGCCGCCGAGCGCTGCGCCGGAGGGAGAACGGAAAGGGAAACAAACCCAGCCGCAAGGCCGCCGTGGCCGTGAGCAGCACCGCCGCCCCGGTATGCCAGACACCCACGCCGTGCGCCAGCCCCGCCCCCGAGAGGAGGGCCAGAATGCGGCCGTCCGACATGCGCCATCCACCGACTCCCGGCATGGCCCAACCGGTGGTCACCGTGACCGAACCCGCCACCACGAGGAACAGAAACACGGAGGCCGCGTGCTGTTGCAGCTCGAGGATGCGGCCGGGCTTGCCGGAAGTCTCGCCGCCCTCCCGCCGCACCAGGACCGTCAACGCGGCGCCGGAGACCAGCCAGGCCAGCAAGAGAACTCCCATATGGCCGGTCAATGCCGTCACTGCCGACGCCGCCGCGGTCACGCCGAGCACGGCGCCGCCCCGAGGCCGGGTCACGGCATAGACCGCGCCCAGACAGGCTGCCAGGATAAGCACCGCGGCCACGGGGGCCGACGTCACCGGCAGAAGCACAACGGCCCACGCCGCGGGAAGAAGCATCACCAGCAGACCGTACATGGTCAGCGCAGCCAGGCGAGGGCAAGCACGGCGACGATCACCGCCACCTGCATACCCGGAGAAGACGCCAGCCGGCCGGCGCACCAGCGCGCCAGCAGCAGCGCGTGGAGCGGGATTCTCCCAAGCGCAGGCACCACCACGTCCTGGAACCAGGCGATACCCATGGCATGGACCGCAAGGAGTCGCCGCGGCAACCACAGCGTCATCCCCTGCCATCCGAATCGTTCCACGGCCACCCACAGGACCGCGGCGGTATCGACACTCGGCGAGGTCCAGGCAACCGCCGTATCCCGAATCAGGCCACCGACCGCATCGACCCGCGCGCGGAACCGGTCAAGGGGACTCCGCGCCGCCCACCACAGCACCACTCCTGCGCCGATGCCCCCGGCCAGTAAACCCCACGCCCGGGGCCCGCCGGGGACGCCGTACCGCA
>JALOPK010000273.1 GCA_025453925.1 Candidatus Eiseniibacteriota bacterium
CCACATGCTTCTGCACCTCGTAGAACTTGGCGTAGTAGATGGCATTCAGCGGGTTTTCCTGGCCGTCCACCACGTTCTGGGCCAGGGCCATGTACACCTCCGGCCAGGCGATCTGCGTCACCACCGCGCCCAACGATTCGAACAACGCCTGGAGGTGGAACTCCGGGGGCACCCGGATCTTCAATCCTTTGACGTCCTCGGGCTTCGTCACCGGCCGTTTGCTATTGGTCAGATTCCGGAATCCCCATTCCCAGTTGGCCAGGTAGATGAGGCCCGCCTTTTCGAACTGGGGAATGAACCACTGCATCGCCGGCCCGTCCATCGTCCGGTGGGCATGCTCGTAATCGTCAAAGATGAACGGGATCTGCGGCGTGGCCGCGGCCTTGACGTGGTTCTCGAGTTGCCCTTGGGTGTTGAGGGACATGTCGAGCGTCCCCAGCACGACCTGCTCGATCATCTCCGGCGGCGAGCCGAGGGAGTTGTTGGGGAAGAGCGTCATCTTCACCTGCCCCTTGGTGCGCTCTTCCACCTTGGTCGCCATCTGCTTGGCCCCCAGATACACCGGATGCTTCTCGTCGATGTGCAGGGCCACCCGCAATTGAATCGTTTGCGCATTGGCCGTGGACCATCCGATCTGACACAGAGCGAACGCGGCGACGAGCATCACCACTGTCCATGAGACGCGATGCGACTTCATTCCGGTCCTCCTTTCGACGGTGCAGAGAGACAGACAGTCGGACTCGCGGACCATTCGCGGATCCGGTTGCGACTTCCGAGCGATCAGCGCGAATCTGGCCCTGTAGCGCGCCGTGCGGTGGGACAACGTACTCTGGGCCGCACTCGTTTATCAAGCGAATTTTCGCGAATGGTTCTCGGAAACATCCAAGAAACCGCGCGGCGGCCCACCCCACTCGGCCACTGGAGTTGGAGCAAGCTTTGGGTTACCATGCGACGCGATTCCTCGGCGCGGGATGCGTATCGGTGGCCTGCGAACCCAATCGCGGAATCCGCACAGAATATCGGAGCGCTAACAAGCTACGCAAAAGGCCACCTTTTTCAGGCTGCTCAAACAGGTCCAGATGCAAGGCGGCGTGTAATGGGCCGAGTGAGGCGTACTCCAGGTACGCCGCAGCGAGCGCCCGAGCACGCCAACGCCGCAGGTGGACCTGTTTCAGCAGCCTGCCAAGGAGCAGACATGGGATTAGTTGGACAGACGGCCATCGTGACCGGAGCGGGTAAGGGATTCGGCCGAGCGATCGCGCTGCGGTTGGCAAAGGATGGCGCGGGCATCGTGGCAGCGGACATCCATGCGGCTCACGCAGAGGAGACTGCGGCCCTGATTCGCACGGCGGGGGGCGACGCAACGCCGTGCGTCGTGGATGTCGCGTCGGCAGGAAGCGTTGAGGCGATGGTGCAATGCGCTCTCGCCCATGGTCCTGGCCGCGTGGACATCCTCGTGAACAACGCCGGCATCTGGAAATCCACCCCGACCGAGGAGACCACGGAGGCGGACTGGGACCGGGTGCTGGGCGTGAACCTGAAGGGGGTCTTCCTGTGCTGCCGCGCCGTGATCCCGATCATGAAGGCTCAGGCACGCGGGCGCATCGTGAACATCGCCTCAATCGCGGCGCGCAACGGGGGAACGTTTTCCGGCATCCATTACGTCGCGTCCAAAGGGGGCGTCGTGGCGATCACCAAGAAACTCGCCAAGGAGTTGGGCGCCTTTGGGATCGTCGTCAACGGCGTTAACCCGGGCCATAGTGACACCGGCATCATGGCCGGCCTGGACCTCACGGCCGTTCGGGATGCACTCGTCAAGAACACGCCGCTCGGTCGTCCCGCGGAACCGGAAGACATTGCGGATGTCGTCGCGTTCCTCGCCTCGGACGCGGCGCGTTTCGTCCACGGAGAGACCATCGAAGTAAACGGTGGACTCGTCTGCGACTGATTCCGGGGCGCAAGGCAGGCGCGTAAATATATCTGTCGAAGGCCGGGGAAAACTGTGGGCACTGGGGCCAAAAAGTGCGCCAATCGGTACTGGAAGCCCGTCTAGACTTCAGAGGGAGGGGTATTACACGGACAGGTGTTCTTTGATGGCCGCGATGACCTCTCGGTAGCCTTCCTCGCTAAGATACTGCTTCTCCACCGGATGAAGGGCAAACGGCTGGCCCCACCCTTGACCGTTCCGATACTTCGGGACTACGTGAAAGTGAAGGTGGGGAGCCAGATCGCCGTAAATCGCATAGTTGATCTTGTCCGGTCCGAAGGCCCGTTGTAGTGCGGCCGCGGTCCGCGAGACATCCCGGGAGAACCGGCCCAGCGTGTCGGGATCCAGCCTGAAGAGTTCGGTCTCGTGCGTATTCAGAGCGACGACGCACCGCCCCCGGTACGTCTGCTCGCGGAACAGGTAGAGAGTAGACGTCTCTAGTCTGCAGATCTCGATCGAGATGCTGGACAGCCGCTCGTCTCGCGCGCAATAGGAGCAATCGCTCGGTTGTGGCTCCATTCGCCTTCCTCTTCTGCGTACCCGAAGTGGCGGACCTCGTCGGATGGCAAATCCATCGACCTTCACTGCCCTCGCGGGCGCTCCATCGCGGAAACTCCCCTATTTCATGACCCGTGGCAGCCACAGCGATAAGGCGGGCACATAGGTCACAAGCATCAGCACCGCCAGCATTCCGAGAAAGAACGGCATGAACGCTCGCAATACCTCGCGCATGTTGATCTGGGCGATGGAGCAACACACGAACAGGACCGCCCCGACCGGTGGCGTGAAGAGGCCGATCCCCAGATTGACGACCACGATCGCGCCGAAGTGGATCGGATCTACTCCCAACTGCATGGCGATCGGTCCCAATACCGGAACAAAGATGATCATCGCGGGAGTGAGATCCAGTATGCACCCCGCGATGAGGAGCACGACATTGAACACCAAGAGCAGCAGGAACTTGCTGTGCACTGTCTGGGTAAGGAACTGCCCGATGAGTTTCGGGATCTCCTCGCTGGTCACGATCCAACTGAAGGCGGTCGCGGTGGACACCATGAGCATGACGATGCCGTTGATGAGAATCGTCTCGAGGAGGAGGGTGGGGATGTCCCTGAACGTGAGTTCTCGGTAGAGGAAGAAGCTCAGAATGACGGCGTAGGCCACCGCCACGACCGCCGCCTCGGTCGGGGTGACGATACCCGCGATGATGCCCCCGAGCACGATCACCACCGCCATCAGCGGCAGGATGCCATCCATCAGGACCGCGAGACTCTGGCGGAGGGTATACCGCTCCTCCCGGGGATAATTCCGCTTGTTTGCCAGGACCCAGCTGATCGCCATGAGCACGAAGCCAACGAGGATGCCCGGGATCGCCCCAGCCAGGAACAGATCGCCGATGGATTGATTCATGATGATGCCATAGAGCACCATCGGGATGCTGGGTGGGATGAGAATGCCGATGACCGCGGCCGTTGAGGTCACGGCCACGGCGAAGTCCTTCTCGTAGCCCTTCTTGGTCATGGCGGGAATCAGGATGGACCCGATCGAGGACGCATCCGCCGTAGCGGACCCGCTGATGCCGGCAAAGAACATGCTGGCCACGATGTTGATGTAGGCCAGTCCCCCCTTGAACATCCCCACGAGGACCGAGGCCACCCGGATGAGGCGATCCGAGATGCCGCCGGTAGCCATGATCTTCCCGGCGAGGATGAAGAAGGGGATCGCGATGAGGGGAAAACTGTCGATCCCGGCATACATCCGCTGCGGGATCATGATGAGAGGCGTGGTGCCATCCAGGATGATCCAGAGCGTCGCCGCAATGCCGAGCGCGTATCCCACCGGCACGGTCAGCACGATGAGCAGGACAAAGAGGGAGAATAGGAGGATATCGAGCATCCTAGCTCCCTCCTCGAAGACCCTTGGCCGTCTTGATCAGATGGATCATCGCATACCCCAACGTCAGAAGGGCGGACAGCGGCAGGACGGCGTACACGGTTCCCATGGACATCCGGGACACCGCCGCGGTCTGACGGGACGCGACCCCCAAGAGGGTTGGGGTGGTGATCAAAATACCCGCACTGAAGAGGGCAATCAGCGCGTAGACAGCCACGCGCAACGCATCACTTGCTCGCCGCGACACCTTTCCCTGAAACAGATCGAGGCGGATGTGCTGGTCGCGGTTCATGACGATGGCGGCCCCCAGAAAGGAGACCCAGATAAAGAGAAATCTCCCTACCTCCTCCGTAAAGGAGATCGGAACCGGAAAGATGTAGCGGGAGAGCACCTGGAAGAGGGTCACAAAAATGAGCAGCAGGAACATGGCCATGGCCACCCGTTCCAGCAGGTTGTCACATGCCCGTTTCAGCCAATCCGTCATGAGTATCCCTCCGAGGTGACGTCGGCATGCGCCGTCGACGCGTTGCCCTCTCTCCCCGCTTCCCGGTCGGGGGCCGGGCGGAATCCGATCCCGCTCAGTAACCCGTGACCCAGTTCCGGTCGCCGTAGGCTTTCCGCCAGTTCGACGCGAACGCGTTCCAGCGCGCCAGGGTATGGCCGTTCTGGAAAAAGAGCTTCCAGACGCCATAGGGCGCCGTGATCTCGTCGGCACCCGACGCCAGGCTCTGGACCAGCTGAGACGCGCTCCGGACCGCCGCCATGAGCTGGGTTGGCAGGCCGTGCTGGTCGTAGATCTCGCGGATTGTCGCGATCAACTGCTCGGTGGGGTTCTCATCCACTTCGCCCAGCAAGCCGATAAAGATCGCGGCGTGGTCCGCCCCTGCTCGGCCCACGGCAATCGCTTCCAGCGTGGAGTGGATCGCCGTGGCGCAGGTCCGGATGCCGGCCTTCTTCAGGTGCCCGATCGCCTGAACGCCGTCCGCATTGGTCTGCACCTTCACGATCACCCGGGGGTGCAGGGCGGCCAAGGCCTTCGCCTCTTCCACCATCTGCTCCGCCCGCTCGGCCACGACCTGGGCGAACACGTCCATCTCGGAAATCGCGCAGATCTCCTTCAGGTTCCGCACGTAATCCCGATTGATTGCCGCCACCATGGTGGGATTCATG
>JALOPK010000274.1 GCA_025453925.1 Candidatus Eiseniibacteriota bacterium
GGCGAATCCCCTGCTGGAGGTTGTCCTGCACGTCGGACCCCACGGTGAAACCCAGGACGACAGCCTGGGGAGCAAGGTCGGTCAAGAGCCGTTCTGCCAGGGCAGCCTCCTGGAGAGTGCCGTAGCCGGGCACGCCGGCATTGCAGACGGCAACCCGGCACCCGGCGGCAGCCAGCAACTCCTCCACCACCGCAGGATAGGCCTCACGCTCTTCCACTCCATACCCAAACGTGAATGAGTCGCCCAACACGAGAACCCGGAGTAGTGCATCCTCCCGCCAGGCCGCACCCCGGAACCCGCGATCGTTGATGACCACCCTCGTGGAATACTCGCCGGAGCGGAGCCTGCCCGAGAATCGAGGTTTCAACCGGTGCGCGAGTGTGCTGTCGGGTAGATACATCGGGGGAGCAAGCCCGATCGCCTGTGGAGCCGCCAGGCGCACCATGAGTTCACCCGCTGCGAGGGAAAGCAGGCCGGAAAGAAGGATCAAGCCGAACGATCGACGCGGCGCCATGCACACCCCAGCAGAAGGAGAACCGCGCACCAGACCACCCAGACCACGGGCCGGGGCGTGACCACGCTCGGAATCAGGCCGGAAAGGGCATGCCCGAAGGCACCGGCGGCGTCAAGGACCGCATGGGTACCGTCATGGGCGTTGAACCGGAAAAAGGGTTGTGCCACGAGGACCAGCGTGATGATGCCGCCCGCGTGCCAGAGGATCCGCGCCGGCGGCGAACACCCCCCAAGGCCGCGTGCAAGGAGGACGGCCATGAGTCCCAACGACGGCAACAAGAACCTGCCGGTGGGTGACCAACCGCCGTACCACCAGCTGAACGTAGAGACATAGACGAGCCATGCCGCCAGGAGGAGGGCTTCGCTCCGGAAGGGATGCCGGTTTCGCCACGGGAGGAGTTCATGCATCCCCGCCAGCCAGATCGGTGCGATCCAGAGCAGGCCCGCTTCCTGATCGAGGAAGAGCCCGGGGAGAGCGGTCGGGATCATCGCCAGTTGGAATTGGCCGTAGGTATCCGTGGGCGGCAACGCCCGGCCCCAGAAGTGCCAGTGCATCGCCGCTAGTGCCCACCAAAGCACCGAGGCCGTCACGAGCAAACGCATGCGGGCCCCGCGATGGCGGACGACGGTGAGCGCAAGGACGCCGACCGCCAGGGACCATGTGCCGAGATGGAACCAGGGGATCAAACCCAGCGCGATGCCTGCGGCCGCTGCATGGCGGGGGGCCCAGAGCAGCGCCACCACCACCAGGAGCCCCGCTGCGGCATTGGGGTAGATCTGGCCCGGATACAGCGAGAGCGGAGCGCAGAGCAGGATTGCGCTCCAGCAGCGAAGCGCCGCGTCATCTTGGTGGCACTTCCGTAAAAGCAGGTAGATGGAAGATGCGAGCGCGGCCACGATGAGCGAACAAAGCACGCTGACCGCCATTCGCCCCCCCACGGCGTAGAATCCGGCCCCCAGCACGGGCAGGCCCAGGCTATGCTTCGGGAGAACGATGCCGCGGGCCGTAGGAAGAAGTTGCCCGTTGGTGATGGTCGTCGGGTAGAAGAACCGGTAGTCCTGAGCGGCATGGTTGTTCGACACGTCGAGATCGTGATCCCTTACCAGGGAATGCATGGCGAGGAGATAGGACGGCTCATCGCCGGTGGCCTCCTGCACCAGCGTCATCCAGAGACCCGATGCCAGCGACAGCCCCAGGCTGACTGCCCAGACAAACCGCAGCCCCGGTCTCCATCCGCCCATCACCCAGAGTGGATCGAGGATGAACAGCGAGGCCACGATCACCTGCCCGGCGCTCGCGAGACCCGCCCCCCCCACCGCCAGGAGTCGGCCTCCCCGAGTCAAAGGATCGCTCGCCACGAGAACGCAGGCGCCAAGGGCGGCCGGGAGGGCCAGAGTGATGGTCGCGTTCCATCCCATCCGCCGCCCCTGGGCGGCGAGAATCCACGCGAGCGCCACCCAGGCTCCCGCGCATCCAAGGGCGCTCGCCGCGACAAGGACGCCGGCGGGCAGTGTCGCCAGGCTCGCCAGCTTGCCAACGACCGCAGCGACACGGTACTGGGCAGCGGCGGGAGCCATGCCGGGGACCTTGTCGATCAGATGCACCGCGCCCCACCCCAGAAAGGCGCCGACGCCCAGCGGTACCCCCAAGGACGCCTGGCGAGTCCCTTCCGGGACTATTCTCATATTAGAATAGTCCCTTCTTCATCCATGAGCGGGTATCGCTGTAGTCCAGCTTGCCGCCTCGTCCCAGGAGGGCGAGAACCTGCTCCCAGTTGGCGGCCACGTGGTCCGCGAAATTGAAGCAGAACGCCAAGGCGATCAGGCTCCATGCCGCCAGGACGGGCCCGCGAAGTTTCGCCCGCGACCGCCATCCCATTGCTGCGAGAGCGGCCAGGGTCGGAACCACGGGGTAGTGGTAGCGGAAACCGCCGATGAAGACGCTGCAGGCGGCGCAATGCGCGAGCGTGAGGAACACCGCCACACGTACACCGCGGTCGCGCCACGCGATGACCGTCCCGGCGGCGGCGCCGATCACCACCAGAGGAAAGACCGGAAGCAACACGGCCGCTGCGGCGGCCAGGACACCCCTCGGAAGGTCTCCCCAGTAGCCTTGCTTGTAGTAGAACAGCGAGAGCAGTTCGAGGCGCCAGAATTGCAGGGACTTCCGCCACCACAGGTGCAGGAACTGCCCGGGGTGAGCGCGGATGAAGCGGAGCGCCTGAGCCCGGGCGAAGCGATCTGCCTCGACCTCCGACATGCCCTCCATCTGATCCCATTGGGCCCGGCGAATGGTCATCTCTGCCTCACCCTGGAGCCATCCCTCGTTGTTGCCTTCCCACAGGGCATTGCCGCCTTTGGTGTCGAGCCACACCCAGTGCCCCAAGGTGCGGAGGTTCCGATAACCCCAGGGAGCGACGATGGCGGCCGCGGTGAGCCAGACCGCGACAACCGCGACGGTCCGCCGACGGGAGGGGTGCGCCAGGAGCACCACGGAATGGGCGGCCGACGTCACCAGGAGCACGGCATTGCACAGCGCCCCGGCGGCTACGGTGACGCCGGCGACGACCGCTCTTCCGATGCCGCCCCCCGTGCCCCACAGCCTCGAGAACGCAATGAGCTGGAGAAGCCACAACGGCCCCAGAATGGCTTCGCGGTGGAGGTAGGTCGCGTAGAGAATCCTGTCGGGGTAGCACGCGACGATCCAGGCAGCCGGCAGGGCATAGCCTCCCCATCCCAGCATGCGCGCGGCATGGAACGCCAGGTACGCATCGAGCCCACCGAGGCCTGCCTGCACGAGCCGTGCAGCCATAACACTGGGGTCGCCCACGAGCCGATACACGGCCGCCAGGAACGCGGGGTACAGGGGCTCGCGAAAAGCAGTGGGGCCGTTTCCCGCGGCATATCCTCTGCCTTCCAGCATCGAGACAGCGAGCTGATGATACTCGACCATATCGATCAGTGGCTCGGCATGGCGGGTGATCACCACGACGGCGACTCGAAGAAAGATCGCCGTGCAGACGGCGAGGCCGAGCGGGAGAGAGATCCCGCCCGGCCTCGTCATGGATCTATCGGGACTATGAGGCCAACGCGTCGCGTGCGATGCGCATGCCCGCGGCGACCGCCCGCTCATTCAGCTCGATCATATTCTTGCGCTTGATGACCAGCGGCAGGATCGACTTGACCACGCCTTCGTCGAATACCCCTCGTGACGCCACGATGAACGCGCCCATGGCCACGAAGTTCGAGGCCTTCCCGTTACCCAGTTCCTTGTCGGCCACTTCCGTGAAGGGCAGCCCGTAGGCCTTGACGTCAGATCGTTCGATCGTGCGGTCGACCAGTGAGCTATCGTACAGGATAAGCCCGCCCGGCTTCACCATCGGGGCGAACTTGTCGATGGAGGGGCCGTTGAACGCAATCAATACATCCGAGTCATGGACCAGCGGAGTTCCGATACGGTGCTCGGAGATGCGCACGTGGCAGTTCGCTGTGCCGCCCCGCATCTCGGGACCGTAACTGGGCAGCCAGGTGGCGTGGTATCCCGCGCGCATGCCGGCCTGGGCCAACGCCAAACCAAGTAGAAGCACACCCTGCCCGCCGAACCCAGCCACCTTGATCTGCGGGTCCTTGATCGCCTGCGGACTGCGCACGAAAGCGATGTCCGGCTCCTCGGTGGGGAGATCCAACGCCGCGACAACATCGGCAGGGCCGTAGGTCCTGTCCTCGAGAGCCTCGCTCTCGCGCGACTCGATCTCGTCCTTGAACAGCTTCACTGGGAACACCGGCTCCAGCATCTCGACGATCCAGCGGTTGGCTTCGCGCGTGGGCACTTTCCAGTTGGTGGGGCAGGCTGCCAGGGCTTCAACAAACGTGAATCCCTTGCCGTCGACCTGCGCCTTCAGGGCCTTGCGGACCGCTTTCCGCGCCTGCATGATGTGCTTGGCATCGGTGAGGGCCACCCGTTCAACGTAGGCCGGCGCCTTCAGGGTGCTGAGAAGCTCGCACATCCCCAGGGGATACCCTTCGTTGCCCGCCTTCCGGCCGTGAGGGCTGGTGGTGGTGCGCATGCCAAGAAGGGTCGTGGGGGCCATCTGGCCTCCGGTCATGCCGTAGATCGCGTTGTTCACGAAAAACACACTGATTCTCTCGCCTCGGTTGGCTGCTTGGAGGATCTCGTTTCCGCCGATGCCCGCGAGATCGCCGTCTCCCTGGTAGGAGATGACGACGCTCTTCGGATTCGCCCGCTTCATCCCCGTCGCTACCGCAGGCGCCCTCCCGTGGGGCGCCTGGATATTGCCGCAGTCGAAGTAGTAGTACGCGAACACACTGCAGCCCACGGGGCTGATGAACACCGTATGTTCCTTCAACCCGAAATCATCCATGGCCTCGGCGATGAGCTTGTGCAGGATGCCGTGCCCGCACCCGGGGCAGTAATGGGTGACTTCCTTGTTGGCACCCCCCTTGCGCTCGTAGATATCGTAGAACGACTTGGCCTTGCGGAAGATTGTCTCAGCCATCACACAGCCTCCAGGTGCACCATCATTCCTTTGCTCATCTCAACGACGAAGAGCTTCCTGCCGTCATCGGCGAGCCGAGCCAGCCGCTTCTCAGGGAACGGCCACAGGGTGACCGGCCTGAAGAGCCCCACCTTCTTGCCCTCGGCTCTCACCTGCTCGACGGCACTCTGGAGCACGCGAGCCACCACTCCGTATCCCACGCATATCAACTCGGCATCGTCCACCATGAACTCCTCATACCGCACCTCCGCACTCTCAATCTCCGCATACTTGGCATAGAGATTGTTGATGTGTCGTTCCAGATCGTCGGGTTCGAGGTCGATAGAGGTGATGAGGTTCTTGTGAGTTTCCGCGGTCCCCGCGGTGGCCCAGGGCTTGGGAGGCAGGTCACCCTCCGGTACCGGAGAAGGGAACTCCACGGGTTCCATCATCTGCCCGATGAATCCATCGGCCATGACCACCACCGGCGTGCGATACCGGTCCGCCAGCTCGAAGGCGAGCATCGTGAGATCGCACATCTCTTGGGCACAGTTGGGCGCGAGCACGATGAGCTTGTAGTTTCCATGCCCGCCGCCTTTGACCATCTGATTGTAGTCGCTCTGTTCCGGGGCAATGTTCCCGAGGCCAGGCCCGCCCCTGGTGATGTCAACAATGACGCAGGAGAGTTCTGCGCCGGCGGCATAGCTGATCCCCTCTTGCTTGAGGCTGATGCCCGGGCTCGAGGACGCTGTCATGGCGCGGATGCCCGCGGAGGCCGCCCCATAGACCATGTTGATGGCGCCGATCTCGCTTTCGGCCTGGAGGAAGGTCCGGCCGACCAGCGGGAAGTAGTACGCGGCCGCCTCCGCAATCTCGCTGGCGGGGGTGATCGGGTAGCCGTAGAAGGCCCGGCACCCCGCCAAAATCGCACCCTTCACCACTGCCTCGTTTCCCTTGATGAACTGCTTCGCCATGTCTCCCTCCTACCCTCGGCGTCTGATCACGGTGATCGCCCCTGGCTCAGGGCAGGTGTAGAAACAGGTCGCGCACCCGGTACACCCCTCACCCCTGTAGCGGGCGGGATGGTAGCTCATGAGGTTGAAATGTGTCGCAACCTCAAGAACCTTCGCGGGGCACGCGTCCACACACCGGTGGCAGCCCTTGCACTCTTCTTCTCGTATGATAACCTCGGACACGGCTGGCGCCTCGGTCGGCATAGGTACGACCTCCCAACAGGTGGTGAATCTGAACAGCATGACAGGGGACCGAAAGCGCCAGGCCATTCCAGGATACAGGACGCCTCATGTCCTCTGTCGGTCCGAACATACGCCCCGATGGCGGCGAGCGCAACAGGCCACGCGGACTATCCGGAGGGGACCCTCCGCCGGGCGCAATCGGTCCCGGCTAGGGGATGTCAGTGCCGAACTCCGCTTCCCCGACACGGTTGGATCGGGCGAGTTCCGATTCGGACTCGTTGACCGCCGTCACCAGATACGTCCAGTTGACATCGGGGTCGCCGATGCCCTCGCCGCTCAACCACGTCGTCGCGCCGGACGGAAGAATGTCGAGGCGGAACTGGTAGCCGGGAGCCGAGCCGGGTGAGAACCACGGCAGGTTCGGCGCGCCGAATACCCAAAATGACGCTGCCTCCCCGACCGGCGACCACGTGAGCGTCAGGTTGCTCCCCTCAACCAGTCCGCTGAGCACCATCGGGCCGGCTCCGGCCTCTCCGTGGAGGACCACCTGCATGGACGGCTCATCGGGATCGTTGGTCGTCAACGCGAGAAACGCCTCATGGACACCCGGCTCCTGGGGCATGAACGAGACGACGACCGTGTCCGCACCGAACGGCGCCACGAAGAAATGCGAACGGTCGGCCGCGAACTCCGGTGCGGTCACGCCGAGGGTGCGCACGGAGAGGTAATCGCTGCCGAGGTTCCGGACTTCCATTCCCCAGGATGACGTCGAACCAACCGCGACCATGCCGAAGTCGTGGCTGGGTTCGGGGAGTGCGACATCCACGTCAAGGATTCCCGCCACCGTGCACCGCATGCTGTCGGTCGTGGCGTTGCCGCCCAGGTCGCTGGCCCGCATGAAGACCCAGTAGTCGCCTGGGTCAAAGTCACTGGTGTTCCAAGCTCTCGCGGCGTCGGATGATTCGACGTAGCCGTCACCGTCGGTGTTCGACACGATGAAGTAGAAGCTGCGGTTGTCATAGTCCGCCTCGGTCGGCATCGGGGATTGGAGCCGGTAGATCACGCCAACCGTGCCATCGCCGGGAATCTGCCCCGAGAAGGTCACTGCGGTGGTGGCGGGGATCGACTGGGTTGCCCCGTAGAGCCAGGCCTCGATTCGCCACGGGTTGAGGCGCCACTGCGGCAACCCTACCACATCGGAAATCTTCGCGACGATGTCCACGCTTCCGCTGAGCGCATCGGGGTCGACCACGCCTCCCGAGGCTTGGGCCACGAACGCGAAGCGCCGTCCCTGGTAGGTCGTCTCGAACGCGGGAGAAACGTCGTCCGTGTGGGGAGTCATGAACGCCAGCGGGTTGTCGATTGACGTATACCACGACCAGGGGTACCCACCTTCGCCGCGTACCTTGTTGAAGTGAACGTGGTGGAAGCTCGCGACGGGCCAGGCGGCGGTGGTGCCGATGTAGTCGTTGACGCCAACCTCATCGCCGATATCGAACTGCATGGTCGCCGAGGAGATGTGCCAGTAGAGCCAACCGAGCCCTTCCGGCGCCGGTTGTCCGATCATGATCCCGCTGTACCAGGGGTCGGAGTACGTGATATGCGTGAGCGTGCCGTCGGAGACGGAGTAGGTTTCTTCAGGACCGGCAGGAGTAACGAGATCGATCCCGTCGTGGTAGTAAGGGCCGGAGCCGTAGTTCTGAAACTCGCCATAGTGATTCCCGAGGCCGTGCGGCTCATTGAACGGCATGTAGGGCCAGGGCTCCGCGCTGAGGCGGGTGACATGGGCAGCGGCCATCGTCAGCGCCGCCAGCACCCATATCGCCCGGCCGCGCCACGGGGTCGGCGCGCCAGGCCCGGCCGCGGCACCGCCGGACCGCGGACGTGACCCTGCCCGGTGG
>JALOPK010000031.1 GCA_025453925.1 Candidatus Eiseniibacteriota bacterium
AGAGACGGTTGGCGATGGAGAGCTCATAGCCACCCAGGCTGACGCCGCGATTCAGGCTCTCCAGGAGCGCCCCCGATGCCTCGTGCCATTGCGGTGCGCTGCCCGGAATGTGGAGCACCTGCGCCATCTCCTGCGCCGTGACCCCCGCAGCCCCGGCGTAGGTCATGCTCAGTGCAGTCGCGATGCTGTAGGGTGACATGAAGAGGTTACCAGGCTCGGAGCACACCGCACAGTACAGGTCACACGCGAACTCGTTGTTCGCTGCTACGACCTCATCGGCCGCCCCTCTCAGATCCTCGGGAATAGCGCGGACCTGGAATGGATCCGGTTCAGTGGCGTTGTCACACGCGAGAATGAGGAGAAGGATCGCCAGGAGCATTCGTGTTGCAGCCATGTGCCCTCCCTGTTGTGGCCTTCTCAGGCACAACGCGCGGAGCCCTGTGCACGCGTTCCAATATACACTCATGCTCGGCCGGGAGCTGCTGCTTGCGCGCCCCCCACCCCAGCAGGCTGGGTGAGCCCACCGTAACTCGGGAACCTCTGGGGAGTATGCTCGCTTGGGCCAGGGTACCCATCCACCCTCATCCAGCCGCTGTGGGAGCGACTTCAGTCGCGATCGAAAGAGAATATTGGCCGCCATGGTCTGTCGTGGCTGAAGACCACTCCCACTATGGTATCCACATCGCCGCACACCCTGCAATCGAGTCGGCAGCCCCCGCGATGGCACGTGGGCTGGCCGGGGCTACCGGAACCCGGCGATGTCGTGTGGAGTGGGACCGATGACGCAGGAGACCCGGTTGCCCCCGGCACCTACACCTGCCGTGCCGAGTGTGACGGTGGAATGCAGACAGCCAAGGTGGTCGTCGCGAGGTAGCGCGGTCAGCACAACCGGAGCGCGACTCGCTGAAGAGCCGGGGTTCTCCGCAGCCGTTGGTGGCTGAGCACAGCCAGGGAGTTGAAGGGACCCCTGTGGGAGCAGCCAGGCGCTGTACGAGCGGCTTCAGCCGCGACCTCCTACCAAACAGACTCCCAGCCGAGCAGCCTCTCCCGGTTATCCTCTCCCGCACTACTGAAGCCATAGCCGGCGGCCGTCGTGGCGAGTCCTCTTCGGATGGGGTTGCTCTCAATGTACAGGGCCACATTTCGAAGATCCTCGTCATGGCGGATGGCATGATCATAAAACCCGGCTTGCCACAAAGGACCGCTCCTTGCCAGCACGAGGTTGATCTCTCGTGCCGCGGCCCCCTTCCACCTTCCGAAGGTCTGGGAGAGATCACTGAGCTTCCCAAGAGTCGCGAGAACATGCACATGTTCCGGCATGACCACGTAGGCCATGAGGAGAAGGATGCCCTTATCCTGGAAGCGGTAGAGCGCGCGGACAGCGCAGGAGGCTGCGCAGCCGACCAGAATCGGGCGTTTCCCCGCCACCGTTGTGGTGATGAAGTACGGTCGGCCCGTCTCGGAGCAACGGCCACGCCGAAGCGCCCTATGACCGGGCGTACTTCTTCCCGTGCCGGTCCGGTCCATTCCCTCTCCCTGTCGGGCTACAGCATGAATGCGTGCAGCACCGCACGAGCGGTCTCTCATTGTACGAGCGGCTTCAGCCGCGACCTCATGTCGGACCGCATGTCGGGCCTCATGTCGGGCCTGAAGGCCCTCCTACAACACAACCACAGCTCCGCGGAATCAAATCAGTCGTCCAGAACGAAACCGACCTTCGGGAAGACGCGATACTCGACGATCTTGCCGTTCTCGACGCTGACCTTCTAATCCTTCACCCAGGCACCCTTGACATTGCGCAGGGTCTTGTTGGCGCGCTCGACACCAATCCGTACGGCTTCCTCGAAGCTCCTGGTTGACGTTGCGCTGGTCTCGGTGATCCGTGCGACTGCCATGAGAATCCTTCCTTCGGTTGGAGCGGCACAAGTTGCGGATGTGCATGGGCCAGCCCGTGCACACTGCGGGCATGCTGTTCGCGTGTCGTGCCGGAGGGCATGTGAGGGCCCGGTTTCACGTGGTTCCCACGGTGACGGAAACCGCCGGTCCCTCCGCATAAGGAACAAGATTGGCGAGAGAAGCCGGCCGACTCAAACTTGTGGTCATGACATGCACCGATCCTTGCTTTTGCTGCGCGGTGTGGAACGATAGATTCCGCGTGGTTCACGATGGAGGACACGCCGTCTGCTTCGGGGCGAATCACCGAGGTGTTCCTGAGGCCATGCCAGGGGTCCATTCGAGACGCGCGATGAAGAAGACACACGCCGGGAGGACGACGTGCCGCAGGACAAGGCATTCACGAGACAGCGGTTATCCGATTTCTGGTCACGCGGCGATCTTCCCGTCCTTGATATTGCCGCCCACCGCTTTGCCGTTCTGAGCGACTTCCATCTGGGCAACGGCCGACGGGCTGATGACTTCCACCATAATGAGGAGACCCTGTCCGCCGCCCTTGCGTATTACCACCAGGACGGCTACTCGCTTATCCTCCTGGGCGACATCGAGGAACTGTGGCAGTTCGACCTGACAGATGTCCTTGGCACGTATGGGGAAACTATCTACGAGCGACTCCGATGTTTCGGACAGTCACGCATCCACCGCGTCTTCGGGAACCACGACATCGATTTGGCCTCGATGTCGGATCCACTCTGGGCAGGGACCGACCAATCGGCCGTCCCCGAGGCCATCAAACTATCCGACGAGAGGGGCGTGCCGAGAATCCTGCTCGCCCACGGCCACCAGGGCAGCGCCGAGTCCGACAGGTACAGCCGCCTGAGCAGGTCGTTCGTCCGCGCGTTCCGATTCGTTGAGCCGTTCGCAAGGAGCCTCGGCCTCTACAGAAACCCCATCACCGCAACCTCGCAAATCGCCAAGACCTACGAGAAGATCATGCACGAGTGGGCAAGGGATGCCCGTGTGCTCTTGGTGTGCGGGCATTCCCACCGGGCGCTCTTTGCATCGCGATCCTACGCCGATCGCATCAGGGAGAGAATCGTCAAGATCCAGACACGAGTGGCAGCGGGCGAGGACGAGCAGCGGCGCACGCTGGATAAACTCCAACGGGAACTCCGTGACGAGATCCGCAAGGGGAGAGACATCGAGCCGACTGAAGACGGCTTCCCGCTCCCCTGCTACTTCAACTGTGGCTGTGGCCTCTACACCGACGGGATTACCGCGTTGGAGATCGACACCGGCGAGATCCGACTCGTGAAGTGGAACCGTGATCAGGCGGTCACGCCCCGACGCGAGATCTACCAGCGAGGCAACCTCTTCGATTTCCTCGCCCAGATTGAACGGGCGAGTGGAACCGTAGCGTGAGCACCGACCCCGTGGCCAAGGTCTCCCCTGTCTTCGCCCCCGCCAAGGATCGGATTCGCCATTTCGAGCTACGTCGCTGGATCGTCGCGTTTCGGATTTCGCGCTTCGGATTTCGCGCTTCCGGCGGTACTCGCCGGCCATGACCGCCCCGACCCTGATCCTGCTGGGCCTCGCCGGAACCCTGGCCGGGTTCATCGACTCCATTGCCGGCGGTGGCGGCATCATTACGGTGCCCGCGCTGCTCTCGGCCGGCCTTCCGCCGCATCTGGCACTGGGCACGAACAAGCTCCAGTCGAGCTTCGGCAGCCTGACGGCCACGCTTCGCTACCGGCATGGGAAACTGGTGAAGATCCGTCGCACGCTCCCTGGGATTCTCTTCACCACCATCGGGGCCACGGTGGGGACGCTCACCATCCAGCGCATCTCTCCGGGATTCCTCCAGAAGGCCATTCCCATCCTGCTGCTGGCCGTGTTCGTCTACATGCTCTTCTCGCCGAAGGCCGGGGCGAAACGAAACCGCTCGATGCTCACTCCCCTACCCTTCTATGTCCTCATGGGCCTCGGCATCGGGTTCTACGACGGCTTCTTCGGGCCCGGCACGGGTTCATTCTGGACCGTCGCCTTTGTCGTGCTGCTGGGTCAGGAGCTCAAAGAGGCAACCGCCCACACCAAAGTCATGAACTTCACCAGCAACGTCGTGGCGCTGGCAACATTTGCCATCGGCGGTCACGTCGTGCTCGTGCCTGGCCTGGCGATGGGTGCCGGAGAGGTGCTGGGGGCCTACATGGGTTCGCACCTGGTGATCCGGCGAGGCGTCGGCTTCATCCGCGTCTTCTTCCTGACCGTGGTGGCCGTGACCTTAGCTCGGCTGGTGTATGTGACGTACATCGGGTAGGCTGAATTCGCGTCCGCTCACGCGACGCGAACCAGGCCCCAAGGTTGATCAGTTCGGAGATCGCGGGCGTTCGGTGTCGCCGTTGACGATAGGGGACGGTCGGTGCTTCATTCAGGCTCGACTCCCATCTGCGCGCCGATCTGATCACCACCGTCAGGAGGTCTGGATAGATGAGCATGCACTTGAAGCTCGCCGTGAAGTGCCCCGCGTGCGGGAAGTCCCTGATGCACCCGGACGTCCTCATTGACGACCTGCCCTCCATCCACCTCGCGGTACGTACCGCGGGCGAGACCGGAGACGTGTACCTGAGCCAGGTCTACGGCAGCTACGCCAAGCGATTCGAAAACGTCGCGGATGTGCCGGGATCCGTGACCCCATTCTGCTGTCCACACTGTGACGCGAGTTTCGAGGCCCATCATCCATGCGAATGCGGCGCTGCGATGATCTGGGTACAGCTCACCATGGGTGGTTCGATCAACTTCTGCACGCGCAACGGCTGCACCCGCCACTCCTTGGAGTTCGATGACCCCGACGAAGCCTTCATCCTCTTCCAGTCCCAGGACGAGACCGGACTAGGGTAGGTGACGGCGCAGGGATAGCTACGTCAGATCACACGTGCCGGTCCTCCCGGGCCCCAAGGCGCCGGGTGCAGCCGGATCGGGCCGTGGCCGCATCTCAATTGATACGTCGCAGGTTCGGCAGGGTCTGGAGCAATGCAGGGGCACGGGGATTCAGCAGAACCCGGATGTAGAGGATCTTCGTGTACGACCCCCAAGTCGCTCGGGGAGACGGTGTCGACATCCCTTGCGGATGGTGGCGAGCGATCAAGGTGATGGACACACCGCTCCGTCGGCCGTTTCGCAGTTGGTGGCCTTCATTACGATAGGCTCTCGAGTACGGAGTCAGCCTGCTGCGGGCGTCTCCGGGGAGCTCATCGCGGGCGCCAGGCTCACCTGATCACCTGCCCGCACGCCGCAGAGGGACGAGGCGCTCGCCATGTTGGCGGCGACTTCGACCACGCCTTCAGCATTCACCAGCACCACCAGTTCTCGCTCTCGAACGTCGCCATATGTCATGCCAACTCTCACAGGAAACGCCACATTGCCGACGACCATGGTGAATTCGTCACGCGCATGAAGGCTGGCCGCCATCGCGGCGGGGATATTGCTGATGAGGTTGCCGTAGCGGTCTACATGCACAACCTCTCCGGTGAGCGTGTCGCCGCGAACCGCGGGCGCAGTCTCATCCAGCCGCACGAGAGTCGCGGGATCAAACGACGGCCCGACGGCCGCCGGATCAAGCCCACGACCGAGGTGGGCGGCGATCGGCCCGAAGATGTCCCGGCCGTGGAAGGTCGCGGACTCGGGCCGCACCAGTTCGCCGTTGGTGATCTCGTAGGCGGAAGAGATATCCATCACGTGCATGACCTTGGTGAACAGGCCGTTGTCCGGCCCCACGAACAGAGTGCCATCGGTCGCCCGAAGGACGACCGGCCGCCGCGCCGTCCCCACTCCCGGATCGACGATGGTCACGAAAACGGTACCAGCGGGATACGCTGGGGCGGCTTGGGCGAGCAGGTAGGAACCTTCCCGAATGTCGAACGGCTCGACCTCGTGGGTGATCGTGGATATGTGCGCCTCCGGATCGATCCGCAGGATCGAACCCTCCAGCACGCCGGCGTAGAAGTCCCGGGTGCCATAGTCGGTAATGACGGCAATCACGTGGGGAGGTTCGGCATCCGTACGGCAACCTGCGCCAAGCGCAAGCAGTCCCCACGCGAGGGTGGTAGACGAGAGACAGCGACGCACTCGTGAGGAGTGACCGGCCATGCGGCTCCCTTCTGGCAAGGGGGGGCGATACCCCGAATCGAAGCGAAGCGGCGCTCGCCGGAGCAATCGGCACGGCGCCTGCCTCCGCCATAGTGGGGCGAGAGGAATGGAGGACACAAAGTCCGCATTGATGCCGAGGGCCGCAAGCAGAGAGGAGCAGACACCGTCTCGACCGCGGCGATTGACAACCTTCGATCGGTGCCGTTATGAACGGCACGGACTGAGGCAGAGCCGAGATGAGCCAAGGAGGTCGCCGATGAAGACAGAACAAGAGACCGTCAGGTTTGGCGTGTCGTTGCCGCAGGAGTTGCTTCGCGAACTCGATGAACGGATTGTAGCCCGGGGTTACTCGTCCCGCTCTGAATTCATCCGGGATCTGATACGGGCTCAGCTCGTCGAGGAGAAGTGGCGGACCGGGTCTGAGCCCGTGGTAGGCGTGCTCTCCATCGTGTATGACCACCACCAACGTGACCTGGTGAATCGGATCATGGACGCGCAACACGCCCATTACGTGCAGACCGTCTGCACGACCCACGTCCACCTCGATCACGACAACTGCCTCGAGGTCATCATTATCCAAGGCAAGGCCGAAGAGATCGAGAGACTCAACATCGAGATCAGCGGGCTTCGGGGGGTGCGGTTCGCCGAGCTGACTCGCGCGTCCAAGGTCGAGATATAGCCCCGCTCCCATCCGGCGGCGGCCCCCGGGCGCTGATGCCTGGCCCGAGCCTCGCTTCGATCAAGATCCGTGCTCCGGTAGGGCCGATCCGCGTCGGCGCCATCGGGCGAGAGAAGGCACACTCCTCCTGAGCGATTCGTCGGGCATGGCCGCAGGCCGTCCGAGCCTGCATGTGATGCCATCTGCTGCACCGACCTTGTCGAGCCCGTCGATCAAAGGTATTCTTCCCGCTGAGTCTCAAGGGCTCCTCCTGCGAGCTGGCAAATCTCGCTTGAAAGGCGGCTACGATGAAGTCCGGGGTTCTCTTCCGTTTACCTCCGAAGCATCTTCAGCCGATTGTGACGCGCCTCCTCGTTCTGGTTCTGCCGCTCACCCTCCAGGCGCAGCCCCCCGGATGGGAGGTCGAAACCGTCGATGGGCCTGACAGCACCGGATATGAGACGTCACTGAGACTCGACGCAACCGGCCATCCTCACGTGGCCTATCGCGGATGGGGAGGCATGAACGTGCGGTACGCTCACAAGGATCCGGCGGGCTGGCACGTCGAGGCAGTCGACACGGCGGGAACAGCAACCGCGCTGGCTCTGGGTCCGGACGGGACCTGCCACGTCACCTACGGTCATCTCACCCTCCCCTTGCCCGAAGTCAGCTTCGTGAAGCATGCCGAGCGCGACGATTCGGGCTGGACGATTGAGACGGTGGACACGGAGGAGTATGTGGGACTTGGCACGTCTGTCGCATTGGATGACGGGGGAAACCCCCACGTCGGCTACTGCCGCTCGGCGTGGACCCCGAATGGATATGTCCCCCAAGACCCCAAGTACGCCTGGCGAGACGGGCGCGGCTGGCACATCGAGGCAATTGACGACGGAGGTAGCTCAGGGGCCTACGCGTCGGTCGCACTGGAGCCGTCTGGCGTCGCCCACATGGCCTACTGCACGATGATCAGCTACGCGTCCATCAGCGTGCCGGACCGGCTCAGGCATGCGACGAGAACCGCATCCGGGTGGGTCGTGGAGACACTCACCCCCGAGTTGTACTCGCGATGCGAGTCACCCTCCTTGGCGCTGGACGCAGCGGGTGCACCGCATATCGCCTACACGCGGGGCGGCGAAAGCCTCTGGTATGCAGTGAAAGGGCCCGCGGGGTGGGTCTTCGAGGTGGCGGACGATTCACCCGCAACGGACTATCTGGGGTACGTCTCGTTGGCCCTTGATCCTGCGGGCTTTCCCCATATCTCCTATTACCGGAGTTCCCAGGGTCTCAAGTACGCCTACCGCGATCCCGCCGGATGGCATGTCATCATCGTCGACACGACGGGTGAGGTGGGCCTCTGCGCCTCGATTCAACTCGGGCCGTTGTGCCGCCCCCGCATCAGCTTCTGGGACTGGACGAACTTCGACCTGAAGTACGCCCAGGGCCCGCCCACCATGCCCCTTGTGGGAGCGATCAGCGGTGGCCAGTTCGACCTGTGGTGGATTCCGGCGGATGAGGCAGCCGCGTTCTGGCTGTTCGGGGCGCCAAACGATGCCCACTTCGTCGCCGGGACGGCGCCGGACTTTGAACATCGCCTGGCGGTGCTGCCTCCCTCAGTAGCCGCCTGGTCCAGTCCGAATGGCGTGTACGACCCGGGCAACGAGTGGACCTACCTTCTCATCCCCGTCGACGCGGCGGATCAGGAAATCACCCGTTCGAACCGGCTTGGCGAACGGGACACTGAGTGGGAGATACCATGGTAGGAGACCGACTGTGGAACGCACTTGACGCTGAGGATGTCACAGACGGTGTCGTCAGCTGAGTGCTCGGTTTCATGAGTATGGTCACGTATCGAGAGCGTCGGGGCGACCGGCTAGCGGGCGCGCAAGGAGGTCAGATATCCGCTGTGATATCTAACCGATCTAGCAGCATAGCTGGCCGGGGATGCAACGACGATCGAATACGATCGCATTTGTGAATCCGAGTACCAAGTGCGGCTTGGATGGCGGTGACAGGCGCACCCGTGCTCGCGCCTCCCAACACGGGACGCGCCTACTCACGTAGGGTTCTGGATGAAAGCACCCCTTCTCCGAGGGAGAAGGCAGGGTTGAGGGGGCCAGCGCACCTTTCGTAACACGAAGTTGACGAACGTGCCACGGACCATTCCTTCTCCTGCTTGTATTCAGTGGCTACCAGGAGATCATGCAATGGAACGTGTTCGGTTTTTCGATGATCTTGCGGATCGCTGGGATGACGTCTGTGACATCAAACGCGTGGCGGCATCCATCCGGGCGGGATTGGCCGGAATGGGCATCCGTCCCTCGGAATGCATTGTCGACATCGGCTGCGGCACAGGAACGCTGCTGCGCTGCCTGCTTGATGTACTTGGCCCGGAGGGCCGAGTTCACGCCGTTGACATCTCGCCGAGGATGATCGAGAGGGCCAGGGCAAAGATCGTTGACCCGCGGGTGTCGTTCACCGTCACATCTGCTGACCGTCTACCGGTCCCCGACGCTTCGGTTGATCGCGTCTTCTGTTTCTCATGCTGGCCACACATCGACCAGCCCGAACCTGTCCTCGCGGAGTTTGCGCGGGTGCTCCGGGCGGGCGGCACGGTCTCCATCTGGCATGCGGACGGCAAGGAGATCATCAACGGAATCCACCAGAACGCCGGCGAAGCCGTGGCCAGCGATGTTCTGGAGCCCGGGGAGGAGCTGGCGGGCCTTCTGCGTGACCGGGGATTCGACGTCCGCGAAGTGATTGATGTGCCCAGCGAGTATCGCGTGTCCGCGACGCGGGGCGCGGGACGGAAGCCGTGACCTGCGGCGCGATGGCGTCTCGGGATTCACCAGGCGGGATGCCGCGATCTCCCCTTCGAACGATCGATGCCCGGGCTAGAATACTCGCGTTCTCTCTCTCGCTGATCGTCGCCGTGAGTGCCGTGGGCAGCTCGCCTGTCACTCTTGCAGCCCTGTGTGTGTTTCCGACCCTTTTGATCCTCGTGGCGCGGGTGCCATGGAAGACCATCCTCCGCCGCCTCTCGTTCGTCGGGGCGTTCATCGTGTTGGCGGGGGTATTCACCTTCGTGGTTCCTCTCACCGCGCGACCGTCCCCCGCGCGTTTCTGGTTTCTCCTCTTTGGCAGCCTGTTCGCCGTGATCAGTACCGCGACAGTCGCATACTCCACCACGGCCACCGAAGCCATGGAAGCGCTTCAACGGCTCCGGATCCCGCACCACGTGATCTGGACCGGCGCTCTCGGCCTCCGCTATCTGCCCCTGGTGTTCGGTGAGGGCAAGAAGGTCCACCGAGCCGCACAGGCCCGCGGCTGGGGTCAGGGAGTGACATGCGCCACCGGGAGGTCTGTCACATGTCACTCCCTAACCCCAATCGGATGGATGACTGCATCCCTGATGTCGCGGGGCTTCGATCGGGCGTTGCGGACGGGCGAGGCCATGGAAGCCAGGGGGTTCGGGTCTAACAAGGTGGTCCTTGAGCCATGCCCCCTGAAGGCCCGTGACTGGGTGGTCATGGCAGGATACCCCGGGGTATTGCTGGCAGTACGACTGCTGCTGCATGGGGTCGCGTCGTGACCCAGCCTTCCCTCGCCATCAACGGCGTCAGCTTCACCTACCCTGACGGCACGCGTGCCCTCGACAACCTCTCCGTGACGGTTACGTCCGGTGACCGGGTCGCCATCCTGGGCCCCAATGGTGCGGGCAAGTCGACCTTGCTCCACGCCGTGCTGGGCTTCCTGTCGCCCGCCGAAGGCTCGATCGAGGTCCACGGGCTACCGGTCGACCGTTCGAACCTGGCCGAGATCCGACGGCGAGTCGGCATCGTGTTCCAGGATCCCGACGATCAGCTCTTCTGCCCAACGCTTCTGGACGACATACGGTTCGGCCCCCGGAACCAGGGGCTCTCCGGTGCCGAGCTGGATGGGCGGGTGCATGCCGCCCTGGACGCCGTGGGGTTGGGAGACCGTCGTGACCGGCATCCCCACCACTTGAGCGTCGGCGAAAAGAAACGCGGCGCGCTGGCAACGGTGCTGGCCATGCGGCCCGAGATACTGCTGCTCGATGAGCCCTCGGCCCATCTTGATGGTCCCTCGCGGCGTGGGTTGAGCGAGGTGCTCTCCCGATACGGGGGCACGATCGTGCTCGTCAGCCAGGATCTGCCATTCGTCGGTGCGCTATGTACCCGGGCCGTGGTTATCGAGTCGGGCCGCCTCGCGCTCGACGTTCGCGTGGATGACCTGCTCAAAGACCCGAAGCGTCTCGAGCAGCTTGGGGTGCCGGCCTTGGAGCTCTGCGCTCTCTGCGCCGCGCACGGCTGGAATCGCCCGAGGGAGGAGTTCAATGGCCCCTGTGCATAGCGCCCGCGAGGTCGCCATCGGCGGCCTCTTCCTCGCTTTGGCCCTGGCGCTCCCCCCGCTCTTCCATCTCATGGGTTTGGGGTCGGTCTTCCTGCCCATGCTGCTGCCCGTGATCAGCGTGGGCTTTCTCACGAGCTGGCGGATCGCCGTGACAGTGGGCTTCCTCGCGCCTCTGATTTCCGGCATGATCACGGGAATGCCGCCCTTCGTGCCACCCATCGCGTTCATGATGATGGTCGAGCTGTCGATGCTCGGGCTCATTCCGTCGCTCCTCTACCGCACGCTCCGATGGAACTTCTGGATCGTGCTGGTGCTCACGCTGGTAATCAACCGAGGCGTCGTGTTTCTCCTTCGCTTCGTCGTCGCCGAGTTCTTCTCCATCCCCGGCATCGCCTACAGCCTCGCCACCGTTACCGCCGGTCTCCCCGGAATTGCCCTCATGCTCATCGCCGTGCCCCTGATCGTGAAGACGATTGAACGCGGGACTGCAGGTCGGCGGTAGGAACACTCCCGCTCCCTTGCCTGCCCTGCGTGTGATGCGTAAACTCGACGCCCGAAAGGGCTTCACCATGAGAAACGGCCTCACGTTCACGCTGGCACTGCTGCTCATCGGTGTGGTGGGTGTTGCCATACCCCTCCACCACCACGCAGACGGCGAATCGCACGATGACTGTCCGGTCTGCGCGCTACAGGCCGTCGCAGCAGTCCCTGCCATTGCGCCCGCCCTCGCGGCGGCGACGATCTGCCAGCTCATCAGCGCCCTTCTCCCCGCTCCTCTCCTCCGCACGTTACCTCTCGCCCTCTACGAGGCTCGCGCTCCTCCACTTCTCCCGGTCTGACCACTCGTTCCTGCCCATCCCGCGCAAATCTGCGGGTCGCGTCTCATTTCACATGGAGGAGACTCATGCGAGCATCTCTTGCTCTTCTTGCCGTCATTGTGTTCTCAACCAGTTCACCTGCCCAACAGATCGGTTCCGCCTTCGGCTACTCAGCGGAGAACCCCGGCATCTCCGCCGTGGGCGAGATCCTGGCCCGTTACGAGGCCGGGGAGTGGGGTGGCGGCCTTGGCAATGCCGAGTTGGGCTTCCAGGCCCCTATCGACCCCTTCGGTCGCGCCGACATCTTGCTGCACTATGCCTCCGGGGTGCTCCACGCCCACCATGAACATGAAGACGAGGAGGAGGAAGCCCACGAACATGGCACCGGTTTCGCCGTCGAGGAAGCACTCATCACGCTCACGTCGCTCCCCGGCAAGACCCAGCTTTCCGCCGGCCGCATGCGTTCCCGCATCGGGCTGCTCAATGTGGTGCACCTTCACGATTTCTCGTTCATCGAGTACCCCCGCATCATCACCGACTACTGGGGTGAGGAAGGGCTCTCGGTGGACGGCTTGCGCCTCTCGTGGCTCGCGCCGCTGCCATTCTGGACAGAGGTCGTCGCCGAAGGCCAGCGGACCGGTGTCGAGGATGCGACCAGCTTCGGCACCGGAGGGCTGCACCTCTTCTTCCCCATGGGGGAGAGCGTCGGTCTTGGCCTGACGGGCTTCGGATACATGGACAAGCCGGCACACGAAGAGACAGAGAACAATGAACCCCAGGACTGGGGACTGAACGGCTGGGGCACGGGATTCCGCCTCAAGTGGGTGCCGCCGGAACGGGCGCTCTACACGCATGTTCTGCTGCAGGCCGAGCTGATGTCACGGGCCGTCCATGAAGACGATCTCTTCGGCTTCTACGCCATGACCGAATACAAGTTCACCCGCCGATGGGCGGCGGGGGCCATGTTCGAGCACAATGAACACCTTCACCAGCACGGCGAGGAGACCGAGACGGAAGAACAGTCATGGGGTTCGCTGGCAGTCTCCTACCAGCCGAGCGAGTTCCAGCGCATGCGGGCGCAGTTCGATCTCCCGGTGGACGTCGAAGAGGCCGATAGCCGGGTGACATTGCAGTGGACTTTCCTGATCGGCCCCCACAAGCCGCATTCGTACTGAGGCTGGCCCGATGAAGTTCGCGGCGGTTCTCCTGCTCCTGCTGGCTGTCCCGGGCGTAGCCAAGCCTCTGGTGGTGGCGACCACGGAGGACCTTGCCTCCATCGCCACAGCCATCGCGGGCGACGAACTGGCGGTCGATTTCCTGGCTCCCGGCTCGGCCAACACTCATGCCATCGAACTGAAGCCCTCGTACGCCATGAAGCTGGTCAAGGCCAGGGCCGTCATCAGGATGGGCCTTGGGCTCGACAACTGGGTTCTGTCTCTCATCGACAATGCTCGCAACCGCGCACTGGTGCCCGGTGCCCCGGGCCACATCGACGCCTCGGAGGGCTGCTCGATTCTCGACGTGCCCACGGATGCGGTGGATCGCTCCATGGGCGACGTCCACCCATTCGGCAACCCCCACTACCTGCTGGACCCGGCCAACGGTCTGGTGGTGGCGCGGAACCTCTCGCAACGTTTCTCAGCCCTCTTTCCCGCCTCGGAGGCCGCCTTCAGGAGAAACCTCGCTGCATTCGAGGTCGCCTACGAGGCGAAACAACAGGAATGGGGGCCGATGGTCGCACAACTGCGTGGCGTCAAGGTCGTCACCTACCATCGAATGTGGGGATACTTCGCCCGGTTCTCGGGAATCGATCCAGTGGCGGAGATTGAGCCCAAGCCGGGGATTCCTCCGACTGCCAGCCATACACGCCAGGTCATCGATCTCATGAGGGCGCAGGCCGTGAAACTGATCGTTCGATCCCCGTTCTATGAGTCCAAGACACCCGAGTCCATGGCTGCCCAAACCGGCGCGAAGGTCGTCACCTTGGCGCCACAGGTCGGCGCGCTGCCGGAGGTGACCGACTACTGGGCAATGTTCGACATCAACCTGAGGCGGCTCGTGGGAGCCCAGGGAGGTTGAGAACGCCGTGATCGAGCTTCGCGACGTCACGTTGGGGTATGGCTCCCATGTTGTCGTCGCCGGGGTGTCATTTCGCGTGGAGCGCGGCGAAATCGCCGCGCTCCTTGGCCCCAATGGCGCTGGCAAGACCACGTTGTTGCGGGCGCTCCTCGGAGAGCTCAAGCCCCGCTCAGGCCATGTGGTGAGGGATCCCAAACTACGAATCGGCTATGTGCCTCAGGTTGACGTCGAGGGCAGCTTCTGGCCGATGAGGGTGCGGGATTTCGTCAGGCTCTTCTCCCGGGACGACGTGGCCGTTGAGACCGCATTGGCAGGTGTGGGCATCAGCGAACTCGCCGACAGAGACCTACAGGATCTGTCCGGCGGGCAACGCCAGAAGGTTCTCCTCGCCAAGGCTTTGGCCAACGAACCGAACGTGTTGTTGCTCGACGAGCCTACCCAGGGCATGGACGTGGCATCTGAATCGGACTACCTCGACCTCCTGGAGGACCTACACCGAAGCGGCATGACCATCGTGCTCGTCACCCATCTGCTGCACGTGGCGCTGTCCGTTGCCCGCATCATGGTACTAGTCGACCGCGGCCAGACCCGTGTGACCAGCGTGCGCGAAATCATTGATGGGAAAGTGCTGGATGCGATCTACGGAAGGCCATTCTCCGGCGCGTCGTTGGGGAACAGCACGGTGCTTGTTCCCGACCGGAGGCCCCGTGACTGACTTCTTCTCCTATCCGGGCGCCATGGGCGCCATCGTAGTCGCGGTACTCACCGGGGTGTTCCTATCCCTTCTGGGCATTCCCCTCGTACTGCGCCGCCGTTCCTTCACGGGCGTTGCCTTAGCCGAGACCGCCGCGTTGGGTGGTGCCCTGGGCGCATGGATGGGCGCCCCGCGGTATGTGACACCATTGCTGCTGGCGGCGGGCGTCCTTGTGCTCCTTGAGTTGGTGCGAAGCAGGCGGACCGGCGAGGATGGGCCGGTGGCGCTGTGCTATCTTGCCGCTGCCTCCGGCGCCACGCTGTTCGTCTCCAAACTGCCGGCCGGTGAGGCGGACATGATGTCCCTCCACTTTGGCAACGTCCTTTCCATCAATTCCTCGGATGTGCTGGTGAGCATCGTCGTTGCGGCGGCGGGAATCGTGCTCTTCTCACTTTGCGCCCGATGCCTGCTGGCGACCCTGAACGACCCCGTCAGCGCCCGGGCAACAGGATTACGGCCCCCTCGCGTGCGGCTTGCGTACGCAGCGCTCCTGGCGGTCGGCGTCACGTTCGGGCTGTCGGTTCTTGGCGTGGTGCCGGTGGTGGCCTACCTCGTGGCACCGGCATTCGTGGGATTGCGAGTGGCGGCGACGGTGCGCGGGTGGGGCATCGCCGCGGCGCTCACGGCCAGCCTCGCTTCGTGCGCTGGCCTGGTGGGATCGTTCGCGCTGGACTTCCCGCCTGGCCCCTTCGTCGCCTGCCTGCTGGCGCTGGTCGGGTTCGCCGCCTGGGCGGTGAGACGGTAATGCGCACGTCCCGGTCGGCTGACGGCGCGAGTGGCGCTCTGTAGAGCACGCTTCGTCCTACTTGACCTCCTGCAGCGGCTTCGTTTCCTTTGGTGGCACGATTCTGATTTTCGTGCTACTGCTCTGCCATCACCGTAGTCGACATCCAGTCTTTTCGGGAGGTTCCGTATGCTACTCGCTCTCGTTTCCGTTCCCATGCTGCTACTGGCCGGCTCATACCCCGGTGAAATCGACTCCACGCGGGTGTATGCCATGGATCCGATCGTGGTGACGGGAACGCGGATCGCCACGTTGCGCTCCGAGATCCCCCAGATCGTCTCGGTACTGGGACGGGAGGAGATCGCGTCCAGCGGCGAATCCAATGTGCTTCCGGCGCTGGGAGAGAGGATTCCCGGCCTCTTCGTGACGGAGCGAGGCGTCACCGGCTTCGGCGTGGCCGGAGGAGCGGCAGGTGGGATCAGCATCCGCGGTGTCGGCGGCAGCCCGAATACCCAGGTGCTGGTCCTTATCGATGGTCATCCTCAGTTCATGGGGATCTTCGGGCATCCTTTGCCCGACGCCTATGTGGCATCCGACATCGAGCGGGTCGAGGTGATCCGCGGCCCCGCGTCCGCGCTCTATGGAACCGGTGCGATGGGGGGTGCCATCAACCTGATCACGCGCGGCGCAACCGCGGAAGGTCTCGGCTTCGACGGCCGCATGTCACTCGGATCATACGGCACGCAGAAGTACTCAGGCGGTCTCGGCTACAGGCGGGAGTCCTTCAGCATCCTCGGATCGCTGAATCATGACCGTACCGACGGGCATCGCGGCAACGACGAGTTCGAGATCACCAACGGGTATGCGAAGGCCGGCTATGACCTGCGCCCGGGACTGCGGGTCGTTGCCCAGGGAAGCCTGGCCGCGTTCGAGACGAATGACCCAGGCCCGGCAAGCTCGCCCTATCCGGACAGTACAGTCCATTGGGTGGATATCCAGCGAGGCGAAGCCTCACTCAGCGTGGTCAATGCAGCCTCCCGGATCAACGGAGAAGTGAAGCTCTTCGGGAACTTCGGCGAACACGAAATCTACGACGGCTTCCATTCGACGGACAGCAATCTCGGCGTCATGGTGTTCCAGGGGCTCAGACTGCTCCCGAACAACACGGTCACCGTAGGGCTCGACTACAAACACTACGGTGGCGAGGCGGAGAACACCCTCTCGGCTACGCAGATCGGTGATCACACCGTTGACGAAATCGGAGGCTATGCGTCAATCCACCACAGCTTCCCCAAGCGACTGGCGCTGAATGCCGGCATCCGCTTCGAGCATCATACCGAGTTCGGCACCGAGACGGTACCTCAGGCGGGAATAGCCTTACATCCGACCG
>JALOPK010000275.1 GCA_025453925.1 Candidatus Eiseniibacteriota bacterium
CTTTGTCTCTCTTCGAGGGAAGGCGTTCCGTCTCCACGGAACGACAAAGGCGTTGTGGGGCCAAGGATCAGCCACCCACCACTGCGAGGTGCCGACACATAGAACGATGTAATGGTGATCCTTGCTCCATTGGATCTTGCAGGCGATTGTACCTTCGGGTGCATTCATGCTGAGAAGACCCATTACCACAGACGAAAACTTTTCACACACACCGCCTCGGAGAATGACCGTGCTGGCTTCCATCAAGGCGAGATATCCGACAAGTTGATCGCCAGGTTGACTCTCCATGGCGTGAGGATCGAGATCGAAGACGTTGCCAGGATTATCCAATCCTTCATAGAGGATGGCAGTCCCACGGTCATCCATGGTCTTTGCATGCTGTGGACAGAGATTTTGAATTGCTTCCGAGCCGTCACGGTTGTTGAAGGGTCCACGCCCCAACAGACTGCGGGCCTCCTGCACCACACGAATCGCGAGATCCCGGGCGCGTTGTTCGTCCGCATCTTGACCTCGGGGCCGCCCCCCAGGAGGGCCCTGATTATACTGGAAACGGAGATACCTCTCTCGTGGTCCGTCCTCGGCGACGGCTTCCCTTTCTGGACACTCCTGGACATCGGCAGCTTCCTGCCTGGGCGGTCGCGGTCCATAGACCTCGCCACTGGTGGGCCCTGTCGCGTGATAGTAGGGTGGCGGCCTTCGCACCGGAGGCGGAGGTGGCGCCTGCGCAGCCAGCGGGGGCGGAGCGATCACGGCCGCTGGCCGGGGAGCAGGCGGGTCGGGCGCTACAACCGGAGCAGGAGCAGCAGCATGTTGCGCTTCATCCCCGTTTCCCTGAGACTCGCGCTGCGGCGAGCGAGATCCCTCCTCGGTCACAGCGCGACTGCGACACCTACCCATTTCATGACGCTCCTATCCTACCGGTCCACGATCTTGTACACATCGAGCCTATCCATGGCCGCAGCGTAGAGCTGCAGCGACTTCGATCGGGGATCCGCCTGCAGGGCGAGAACCGGGGATACCCATGGATGCAGGGGGTCGCGGTCAAAGTGAGAACCCACCATGAACATGAGAAGGATGTACGTCAGCAGACCCTCCCTGCTCTCCAAACCGTGCGCCTGCACCTTGGACCTGGCCAGTGACTCGAGCGCTTGGAACGTGTCCTGTGCCAGTGTGCGGTAGTGTTCAGGATACACCTCATACAGAAGCGCCTGGATGCCGGCCCCCTCATCGTCGGATCGTCCGCGGACGAGCTCCTCGTACGGCATGCTGCGCACACGCACCAACGCCCGGCGGTAGTGCTCCCCGTTTGCCCCCGCGGTCTGTTCGAGAAAGCCAGCCGCCGTGCGGTAGAGATTGTGCAGCCGAATGAATGGGCTCGGAAGCGTATCGTCTGCGAGAATATGAGCGGCCCAGGGGTACAATGGATCCTCGTCGAAGTACGAGCCGAGCACACACATCAGCTTGACGAATTTCACGGCCTCATCGCCGAGCGCACAACCGTGTGCCGCGGCCCTCTCCAGGCCGAGCGTGACGACCCGCCCAACCTGCTCGGCTCCGAGAACGGCGCAATCTTCCGGAAAGGACCTCGTGACCTCCGACAGGACACGCTCGCGAGTTCGGGAGTCCCGCATGGCTTGACGTTGTTCCGATCGGATCGTGAGCATCGAGAAACCACCCGGTAGCAGGTTGAAGATGCGCCTCGGATGGACGCCGAGGCCGGTGATGGACTCCGGCAGGGAGGGGCGGCCGGCTCGAGGGGGGAATCACCAAGATGACAGGGATATTGCGATCGCCACCTCCGGCAAGAGAACGTGTCGAAGCGGTTGCGACGTGGGCTGCATCTCCATGCCGTATCGCGAGGCGTCGAGTGACCAGACAGGCAAGCGACCTGAACAGTTATGACCCGCACTCTTCTCGTCGAACCCGGGAGCCCCTTACCCCCCGATGATCACCGTTGGACAGCACGGGGGCATGATCACGCCGCCGTGCGCGGTCGTGTCTCCCAGCCTCGCGGCCATCAGGAAATTGATCATCACGGTGGCGGAGCCCTTCACGATCACGTCCGGAGGGCCGGCGCACAGGCACTGGTCGGTGATCCGAGCGGCGGGGAGGAACCCGATGATGACGTTCGGCGAGCACGGGGGCAGGATCGGCCCGCCGACGTGAGGCACCGGGGGAAGCCCCGGCGTCACCATCGGACAGGTGTGCATGTCGGTCACTCTCGCTGCAGGCGGCATCTTACGCTCCTTGCGCCGAACGGACCCCCAGGTCGACGGGAGTGGTTTCCTGTCGTAGCTTTCCCTCGGCACGACTCAACCGCAGCGCATGCCCGGGATCGTCGTTCTCCAGGATGAAACAGCGGATCGGCCCGAAGAACTCGGCAAGCTGTGTCGCGTCGCAGGTGGGCGCGAAGCCGCGCAAGACCCGCGGATCGTAGTACCGGAAGATCAGCGGCTTGTGCTCCGGGCCATAGACCACGTTGAGCCGGCGGAAGTGCTGGCGCAGCAACCGAAGATCCGCGGGGGCGACCGCGAAGATTCCCCAGTGCTGCCCCCAGCCCTTCTCGATCACCCAGCCGGCAAACGCGGAGTCCGGCGTCAGCTCGACGAGATACGGGGCCACTTCCGCCATGTCGGGCGGAAGCTCCCCCCGGTAGAGGCACTCGAACTCGGGCCGGTCGTCGCCGTACAGGCGATCGAGCAGGTCCGGGATCGAGGCGCCGTCCAGCACCGCGTAGGCGTGCTCGTCCTCGCGCGAGAACAGTTGATTGTTCATCCATTCGTTGAGATCCACTGGACCTCTCCGCTCTCTTGCCTTCCGGCCGGAACCGGCCGGATCATTCCTGCGGTCATATGTCGCAGAACGGCGTGCCGTTCCTCGCCGCCTGCTGCATCACGAGCGCCGCCGGGCTGTACTGGGTCGGCTTTGGCGGGCGCGGAGGCGGCGGCAGCGTGGATTGCTGGCCCGGCTCGGCGGTATCGGCCTCCTGGGGAGCCTTGGGCGGCTGGGGAGAGGCGCCCGAGCCCGAGCCCGCTGCGCCGCCGCTGTTGATCATCACCATCGTCCCCGAGATGAAGATGCCGCCGGGGTTGATGTTGATGAAGTTCCCGCCGACCTTCACCGTCAGGCTCGTCCCCGATTCGATGACGAGATTCACGCCCGCCTTCAGGTGAATCTCCATCCCGGCGTCGAGGGCATACTTCATCCCCACCTTTTCCTGGGCATCCATCCCCACCTTCAGCGACACCGTCCCGTCGACCTTCTCGTTCCGGTCGCCCTTCACGCTGACGTGCCGGTCCCCCTCCACGGCATCCAGGTGGTCCCGCTTGATGATCAGGTGCCGGTCCCGACCGATCCACTCGAGGGAGTCGTTCTTCACCCGGTCGTCCTGGTTGCGCTCCGCATGCAGGAAGAGCTGCTCCTTGCCCTTCTTGTCCTCGAACCGGATCTCGTTGAATCCGCCGCCGCCCTTCGAGCTGTAGGACTTGACCGTGCTCTTCGTCTGCTCCGCCGGCAGCGCGTAGGGGGGCATCTCCTCGGCGTTGTACACTCGGCCGGTGATGATGGGCTGGTCCGGGTCCCCTTCCAGGAAGTCCACGATGACTTCCTGCCCGACGCGCGGGAGGAACACGGCGCCCCAGCGCTTCCCCGCCCAGTTCTGGGACACGCGCACCCAGCACGAGCTTTTCTCGTCGTAGTTCCCTTCGCGGTCCCAGTGGAACTGCACCTTCACGCGCCCGTACTTGTCGGTCCAGATCTCCTCCCCCTTCTTCCCCACCACCACCGCGGTCTGCGAGCCCTGGACAGCCGGCTTGCGCGTGACGCGCGGCGGCCGGTAGGGAACGGACTGGGGGATGCAGGTGAACTGGTTGGAATACGTCTCCTTGGAGTCATCCCCGGTCGTGTAGCTTTCTCCAACGGAGGCGGTGTGCCGCACCTCGGTCAGGACGTACCCCGTGTTCATGTCCTGCCGCGTGTGCTCCGCGAGGTCGAAGCGGTACCCGGGGATGAATGCCCGGCACAGGCCGGTCCCGCGCATCACGATCGTGGACGCCTCCTCCTCCTCGATCCGGAGCTTGGCGAGGCGCTGCCCCTGAGGCTTCTTCTCGTACTCCCCCGGATAATCGTAGATCTCGTAGCCGGCGTTGCCGCCCACCTCGGCGATCGTGGTCTCGGTCACGGCCAGGTCGGTGCTCGGGGTCTCGAAATTGTAGTCGGTCAGGGCGACCTTGCCGGTCCGCAGCTCGTACTCCGCCCGCCAGCCCGTAACGACATCCTGCTGCTCGATCCCGGTAGCCGTGTAGTCCACTCTGGCCCTGGATTGCCCCGGGCACGGCTGGTGCGCGGTCGTGGAGTTGGCCAGGATCAGGGTGTGCTTGTCCTTCTCGTGCGTGAAGAAATAGCAGATGCCGTACTCCTCCATCAGGCGCGAGACGAAGGTGAAATCCGTCTCCCGGTACTGGACGCAGTATTCCCGGGGCTCGAAGCTCCCTTGGAGCATGTTCTTGTGGTTCGTGAAGCCGAGATCGGTGAAGATCTTCGCGATGATGGCCGGGATCGTCATGTTCTGGAAGATGCGGCAGTCCGCCGTGCGCGTGAGAAGCCAGAGCCAGGGGACCATCTCGGCTCGGTAGTGGGTGAAGCGCTCGTCCTCCCCGGTGAGCGCGAATCGGCTGACGACCCCGTTGAAATACCGCGGCTCGCCGTCGTCCCGCCGCAAGGCGACGGTGATCGGCTGGCCGACGATCCGGTCGTGGGCGACGGCCGGATCCTCCGAAAGCAGATCGAGCTGGAACCGGAACGGCCGGGACACCCCCTCCTCTCCCGAGAATGCCTGCAGCAGCAGGGTGTCTTCCGGCAGGGGGGTGTACACGGCAATCAGCCTGTCTTCCTGCGTGTACGGCGCGTCTCGCCTGGTGTTCCGGCTCCCTGGTCCCGCCATCATCATTCACCCCGAATGTTTCACCACCAAGGCACCAAGGCACACGAGAGTCCCGAAAGACACGAGCATTCCGTCTGAGTCCTGGAAACGTTCCGTGCCGCC
>JALOPK010000276.1 GCA_025453925.1 Candidatus Eiseniibacteriota bacterium
CGCCGATCTGGGCCTCGGTTACCATCCTCTCACTCTGCCTCTACGGCACGTTCACCAGCCGCTACGCCATGGAGCCTCTCCTGGGCCTTGCCTTGGCGGTGGCTCCCTCATTGGCGCAGCGCGGGATGAGCCTCATTCGATGGTGTCTGGGCCCCCTGGTGGTCGGGCACCTCGTCCTCTGCCTGGCGCCCGACCTCGTCTACCGCTGGCCTCCCTTGCGGACCGTGGTCACGGTCGCGGACCAACGATTCGGATCTCTCGCCGCGCTCACGCGCTGGCGGGAGGGTGAGTGGGAGTCGTTCGCCGGGAGAGCAACCGGCCCGTGGGAACCCATCCCCAACCGCGCGATGGTGTCCGGCGACGGAATGCCTGAGGGACGCGTCGCGCGCTCGGGTGACTACCTCCGGATGGGATACGGGATTTCCCTCCACTGCCCTCCGGCGGGCGACACGGTCATCCGCCGGGACGGCATGTGGGAATGGAACGTGTGGTACTGGCGCGTGGTGCCTTTCGGCAAGACATCGGGGATCCACGTCCTGGACCCCGCGCCATGGTCGGTTCATCCGGGAACCCGCGAGTACGACCACCGGCGCTGCCGCCGCGTCATCTCCTCCCCGCCAGTGGAACGCGCGATGTCGGCGCCGGAGTCCATCAACGAGTGGCTCGCCGACATACCGGAGCTCATGAACCGCGGTCGCGTACGAGCCTGGCTCGGTGAGGTGTGGGCCAGCGAAGAGGGTTGTCCGGTTCCGCTGCGACCCTCGTCCTTCAGGGAACAGGAACTAGGAAGGCTGCTGGTGAGGGACGACGGCTGGCTGGACGATGGTGAGCTGGCGTACGTGCGCCGGCACGCCCGTCGTTCCCTGGGAAAGTGAGCGTCGGGAGGAGTAATCGCCCACCGCCCACCACTATTCTAATGTTAGAATAGCCAGAATCATTCGAGGCACATCGGTGGTGCTTCACCACCTGGCGCGGGAAAGGAGACGCCGCAGGCTCGACGCCCCGGGCACAACCGCGGCACCTTCCTGTCCTCTCCGTTGAACAGATGGTGGGTGTTGCACGCTTCACCTCCCCCTTCCCGTCGCGCCGTACGGCGCTCCAACGGGGTCCGTGCGCCCGTCACCGCGAGACCGGAGTGCGCTTCGGCGAGACCTGCGCGGAAGCGCTGAACAGGCTCACCGCTTCCGGATGAACCGCCACCAGAGCTGAAGGTAGCTTCGCATCTCCCGTACGGGCGATTGAAACGGGTACAGCTTCGCCTTCACGATGTAGCCGTACCAGAGGTAGAACAGCGGAGTGTAGAGACGGTCCGCAGGGAGATCGCAGAGCCGGTCGCAGAACCGCCGCAGCCGGGGAAACCGGGCGATGAGTCCGAAGAGCTTATGCAAGTTCTCGATGCGCCGCTTCGTCTGCTTTGAGCGAAAATCCAGCATCGAGCTCCGCTTGTTCGTCTCCAGAAAACGCGTCTCGCCCGTCAAATACCCGTGCTCGCGGGCATAGGCGTCGATGGCAGTGCCCGGATACGGATAGAGAATGGAGGACCACGCGAAGGTCGGCCGCAGCCGCAGATTGAGATCGAGGGTCTCCTTGTCCACCTCATACGGACTCTCCACGGGCAGCCCCAAGAGGTTCTGGGTCACCAGCATGACCCCCTGCTCCCGCAGGATGCGTGCTGCGTGGGTGATCTGCTCGTTGGACAGGTCTCGGTTCAGAATTCGCCGGGCGATATCCTCGTTGCCGCACTCCACTCCCATCCAGACCGAGCTGAGCCCGGCCTCACGCAGCAGGCGGACCTTCTCCTCCGTAACCAGATCCGCACGCACGTTGCAGCTCAGCGGCAGTCCTATTCGATCCCGGTAGAGCTCCGTGAACCGCTCCAGCCATCCAGGCGGCTTCAGGAGGAACACATCGTCGTCAACCCAGACCACGCCAAGCGGATACCGTCTCTTCACCGATTCGATCTCCCCGATCACATTCTCGGCGGAACGGTGCCGCACCATGCCGCCCTTGCCTCGGTAGAGCTGCGCATAGCACCGGTTGAAGCAGTAGGAGCAGTTGTAGGGACACCCGCGGGTGGCGAAGAACACCTTGTGGCTCTCGCTGCGAAGCTCCGGATCGGCCGCATACATCAGCTCGCGGTCCGGGAAGGGCAATGTGTCGAGATCCGTCACCAGCGGCATGAGGTCATTCTCTGTGGTCCGCCCGTGGCGTCGGACGATAAAATTGGGGGTGGTGGCCCATTCCGACCCGTCGGCGACACGGCGGCAGAACTCCACGAAGGCGAGATCACCTTCGCCCCGGCACACCGCATCCACGCCGGGCTCCTCCGCCAGCCTGGGGAAGAATGTTGCGTGGGGGCCGCCGAAAACCGAGACGAAGTGGAAATCGGCCTTCAACGCGTTGTTGAGCGCCAGCAGTCGCGTGTGTTCTCCCGTCATGGCGCTGTAGCCGACAATGGCAGGCCGGAGGCTGGACACAAGTCGTCTCATGCCGTCGAGGCGCTGGCGTGCCGCCACCGCGAGACGCACGGTGAATCCGGCCTGAGTGAGAGACGCTCCAAGGGCCATGACGCCCATGCGCTCATGCATCAAGGACTCACCCACCACCAAGAGCACGGTCATGGGGAGGATCCCGGCTGAAGCCAACATGACGGAGCTGCGGGTTCCGATCGGGGAGACGGGTTCCCTCGGGCACGCCACGATGGGGGCGCGGAGCACACCGTGTTCAGACGTCGCGGCTTCACATTCCCGCTGCAGGAAGCGATCGAGCCATCCTCTTCACCTCCCCATGCCGGAAGCAACTCACGAGGTGATCATTCACCATGCCGGTAGCCTGCATGTGGGCATACATGATGGTGGGCCCCACGAAACGGAACCCGCGCTTCATGAGGTCGGCGCTCATGCTCCGAGCCTCGGGGGAGGTCACGGGGATCTCGGCCAGGGAATCCCAGGCGTTCTGGATCGGATGCCCGTTCGTGAACTGCCATATGTAGCGAGCGAAGCCTCCGAACTCGTCTCGAACCGCGAGGAAAAACCGGGCATTGGATACGGCGGCCTCGACTTTCCTGCGGTTTCGGACGATGCCGGGATCGGCCAGCAAACGCTCCACGTCGTGCGAGTCGAAACGGGCCACGGCCTCCGGATCGAATCCCGCGAACGCCGCGCGGTAGTGCTCCCGTTTCCGCAGGATAGTGCTCCAGCTCAGACCAGCCTGGGCGCCCTCCAGGAGGAGAAACTCGAAGATCCTGCCATCGTCGTAGACGGGTACGCCCCACTCGGTGTCATGGTACGTGACATAGCGCGGATCCGTCCCCGGCCACGGGCACCGGATCGCGGGAGCGTCGTGAACGACCGGCGCAGCCATCGATCCGTGCTCAGTCGAGGGCATGGTCCGCGGTCTTCTCGAACACATACCCGCCCTTCTCGGCGCCCCAGACCTGCGCGCCGGTGGCCGCAAACCCCCGATCCCAGCTGAGTAGATGCATTTCCGTGATCTCCACCTCTGAGGTGGCGAACGCCGCGCCGCGAAGCGTGCTCTCGCAGAGGCGGCCCAGCGTACACCCGATGAACGCGTCGCCGTGCTTCCGGAGGATGATAGCGCACCCCTGGCGCGCCTCCAACGAATCCGGGCTCTGATCCGACAGCGGGGCGTCGGTGCGCCACGCTCCCGCGAAGCGAAGGGGATCCCGCAGCTCGAACACCTCGCTCTGATAGATATCGGCGCCGACATGGGTGAGGTGGTAGACGCGCTGCCGGTACGGCTCGTTCTGGCTCCATGCCACCGCCTGTTCGACGTAGAGCCAATATCCGTCATCACGGGCGGGCCAGATCCGGACCATGTTCAGTTTGATGTCGAGATACTCCGCGTCCTCCCGGGCCTGAGCGCCGCTGCTGAACGAGCCGCACATCCACGTTGCGAGGGTTCGAAGATCGCTTTCGCCGTCCTGGGCCGCCGCCCCAAAGACGAGCAATGCGACAAGCGCACACGTCTGCCAGGCCATGAGTGAACCTCTTTGGAATGGGACTCCCCCTACACGCACAATGACGCACAAGGGTATCCTGTTCGGCCGGGAAAATCAACCTCGCCGAGGGCGAAGCGCTTGCACGGCCCCGCGCGCCCGCTACCTTGGTTTGCCACGGCCTCTCGAACCAGTCCAATCACTCCTGGAGTTCACGTGAACGAATGGTTTCCCTACGCGGGAGAACTGCTCTCTCTCCTCACCGCCTTCACGTGGGCATGGGCGGTCATACTCTTCAGGAAGAGCGGAGAGAAGGTCCATCCGCTGGCGTTGGGCCTGTTCAAGAACACCCTGGGAATCGGCCTGTTTCTCCTCACGATGGCCCTCGCCGGCCAGCTCCGCAGCTACCCGGCACCCTGGAGTGACAACGCGCTTCTGCTCGCCAGCGGCGCTCTCGGCATCGGCATCGCGGATACCCTGTTCTTCGCGTGCCTCAACCGGCTCGGCGCAGGGCTGGCTGCCATCGTGAGCTGCCTGTACAGCCCGTTCATCATCGCTCTTTCGATCCCGCTGCTGGCTGAATCGCTCACCAGAGCACAGGTAGGGGGCGCCATCCTGATCGTCGCCGCCGTGGTCATCGGAACATGCAGGGCAGACGCGTGCATGGCCCAGCGCGGGCGGGTCCTTCAAGGGGTCATCTTCGGGGCGGTTTCGATGGCCTGCACGGCGCTGGGTATCGTCATCATCAAGCCCGTCCTCGCCCATTCGCCCATTCTGTGGGTGACGCAGGTTCGGATGATTGGGGGCGAAGTCGTGCTGGCCGCGGGCATCCTCATGCAACGTGATCGACGGGCAGTCTGGTCCTCGCTTTACCGCACGGGCGGCAAGCGGTACACCCTGTCCAGCTCCTTCGTCGGCGGGTATGTGTCGATGATCCTGTGGCTTGCCGGGATGAAGTTCACCCAAGCCTCCGTCGCCTCCGCGCTGAACGAGACCAGCACGATCTTCATCTTCGTTCTCTCGGCGATCTTCCTCCGCGAGCCCATCACGCCGCGACGGCTCGCGG
>JALOPK010000277.1 GCA_025453925.1 Candidatus Eiseniibacteriota bacterium
TGGCACATGGAGGCGGCGGACACGACGGGAGTGGTGGGTGCCTTCCCGTCGCTGGCACTGGACGCGTCGGGGCTGCCTCGCATCGGCTACCAGGACCTGACCGACGAGGGGAACACCCAGGTGATGTATGCGGAGTATGATGGGGCAGCGTGGCACGTATGCCAGGTGGACACGGGAGGAGCTTTGGAATCACACGTCTCGTTGGCGTTGGACTCCTCAGGCAACCCGCACATCAGCAACGACGCCTACTGGAGTGTCGTCAAGTACTCGTGGCGAGACGAGAGCGGGTGGCACACCGAGATCGCGGCTGAAGGCGAGTTTGTCGGATGGTTCACCTCGCTGGCGCTGGATGCATCAGGACGAGCGCACATCAGCCACGTCAAGCATTTCGCGGAGGACGCAACGGCCTATGATCTCCTCTACACGCTCCGCGGGGAGACGGGGTGGCAGACACAGGAGGTAGACCACGAAGGGCTATTTGGGGCCGACCCTTGCTTGGCGTTGGACTCGGCGGGCACCCCGCACTTCGCCTACATGGAGGGAAGGACGCTCTCACTGGGCTATGCGACCATGGGAGCCGCGGGGTGGTATACGGAGATCGTGCACCCCGGGGGGCAGATTGGGCTATTCAGCTCCATCGCCATGGATTCATCCGACAATCCCCACATCAGCTACCACGAGTTCGTGCCCGGAGGGGGCTTGGACTACGCCCGCAAAGACGCAGCGGGATGGCATATCGAGGTCGTCGATGCATCCGGCTGGGTAGGCCCGCACTCCTCCTTGGCACTGGATCAGAGGGAACGGCCGCACATCAGCTACCAGGATAGGGGGTGGTACAATCTGAAGTATGCCTTCAAGGGTGACGGGGGCTGGCACGTGCAGACGGTGGATGCTGCCGGCGACGTTGGCACCTACACCTCGATTGCGGTGGACGCCTCCGGCTGCCCCCACATCAGCTACTACGACGGGACAAATGACGCCTTGAAGTATGCGTCATGGGAGGATGCAGGGTGGGAGATCGTGACCGTCGATGCATCGGCAGCTGTCGGATCGTACACATCGCTGGCGCTGGATGCCGACGGGCGTGCGCACATCAGCTACTACGACGGGACGAACAGCGCACTCAAGTATGCCTACTGGGATGAGAATGGTCTGCATGTAGAGACGGTCGATTCGGAGGGAGAGGTCGGCATCGAGACGTCACTGGCGCTGGATGATGAGGGGAATCCGCACATCAGCTATCTGGACCACGGTGCCATGCACTATGGTCTCAAGTACGCCTACCGCGGGGCTTCCGGCTGGGTGGTCCAGAATCTGGCGTCTGACGCCGCGGATGGCACGTCCATCGATCTTGATGCGCCCGGCACCCCTCACATCGCCTACCACTCCCTCTACAGGGATCTAAAGTACGCCCACCTCGGTGGGCCTGGCAGCATAAGCCTCTCCGCCCAGGTGGCCGGGAGTGTGCTGCAGCTTTCATGGCAACCCGTCAATCAGGTGTCGGCCTACTGGGTGTATGGCGCGTCGAATCTTCCGTGGTTCGTGCCGGGGTTCGCACCTGACTACCAGTACCGAATCACCACGTTGCCCTGCAGTGCCACTACGTGGTCCAGTTCGAACGGTGTCGGTGATCCCGCCGCCAACTGGACCTACCTGGTGATGGCGGTGGATGCTGCCGAGCAGGAGCTGTGTCGCTCAAACAGAGTCGGGGAGGAGGACTTCGAGGCGGAGATACCCCAGGAGTGAGTCGGATAATGCGAGCACAGGCCCGAAACGGCAGGAGGTGAGACGGACAGGAGAGCGACCACACGACGTGTGCCCAGAGGCACGGTGCCGATGGGCGGTAGCGTCACGTCAGGCACGACGGAAAGGGGTGAAACAATGCTCAGGGGAACAGGCGCGGATCGAGGGTGGATACGAGCGGGGTGTGGGCCGCTGGTGCTCACGCTGGCGTTGACGTGGTGGACATGTCTGCTCTGTCCGACGCTCGTCGCCCAGACCTGGGAGATCGAGGTGGCGGAGTACGGGAAGCAGTTTTCATTCATGACCAGCCGGAGTCTGCGAGTCGACACGGACGATCATGTGCACATCGCCTACGGGGAGAACAAGCTCTACTACGCGTTCTACGACGGACTCGCATGGCACTATGAAGTAGCCGACTGGACCTCCAACGTGGGCAAACACGCGGCCCTCGCGCTGGACGCATCCGGGCAGCCGCATATCAGTTACTTCAGCTACGGGCCTCGAGGTCTGCAGTATGCGTTCCGGGACGGCGAGGGGTGGCACACCGAACTTGTGGACTACTGGCTCGGGAGTTCCGGCAACTTCGGCGCGTTGGAGCTGGACGCAACGGGCTCTCCGCACATCAGCTATGTCGATGATGATGATGAATTGCTGAAGTATGCCCACCGAACGGCGTCGGGCTGGGAGATAGAAACACTGGACATGACGCACGTGGGTGGGTACACCGCGCTGGCACTCGATGCGATGGGGTATCCCCATATCTCCTACTGTAACGACCTTGCCCATATGCGGAAGTATGCCTATCGAGACGGCGGCGGCTGGCACTATGACACGATGGGGTGGGGCGGCACGTTCGCCTCCATGGCCCTGGATGAGGCGGAGTTTCCTCATGTCGCCTACTCCGGCGGATCCGACTATGACGTGCGGTATGCGTACAAGGACAACTCGGGTTGGCACCTCGAGACCGTGGCATCCACGGGGAGCATCACAGGGCACCTCTCGCTGGGCTTGGACGAATCCGGAACCCCCCACATCGGTTACAACGCACTGGTCATGACGTACGCCCGACGAGAGGGCTCGACCTGGGTCTTCGAAGGCGTGGACCCGACGGCATTCCGGGGCTGGTATCCGTCCCTGGCGCTGGACAGCGCGGGGAATCCCTGGCTGAGCTACCTACCTACGTCTCCAACCCAGGACTTGAAGTGTGCGCACCGGAGCGGAAATTCCCCGTGGCAGATCATGGTCGTTGACAAACGGAGGTACGGGGGTTTCTGCATATCACTGGCCCTGGACGGCGGGGGCTCTCCCCATCTCAGCCACTTCGATCTGGCTGCGCTCAATCTAAGGTATGTCCACAGAGACAACACGGGGTGGCATGGTATCACCGTTGACAGCCCTGGCGAGGTTGGCTGGTACTCGTCGCTGGTGGTGGATGCGGCGGACCGCCCCCACATCAGCTACTGCGACTGGACGAACTGGTCTGACGCCAACCTCAAGTATGCCTCCTGCGATGGAGCTGCCTGGCATCGCGAGACCGTGGACTCGTTCGGGAACGTGGGGACGTACACGTCACTGGCCCTCGACGTGTCCGGCTTCCCCCACATCACCTACTACGATGATACCAACGGCGACCTCAAGTATGCCCGAAACGATGCAGCCGGTTGGCACATCGAGACCGTGGACGGACCGGGGGACGTGGGCCAGTGGTCATCATTGGTGCTGGACACCGCGTCCTATCCGCATGTCAGCTACCTTGACTCGACGGATTTCGACTTGAAGTACGCGTATGAGGACGTAGCCGGGTGGCACACGCAGACGGTCGACTCAATCGGGCGTGTCGGCGCCTACTCCTCCCTTGCCCTGGATGCCGACGGGTATCCGCATATCGGGTACTCCGACCATACGAATGTGGATCTGAAGTATGCGTATCGAGATGACGCGGGATGGCATGTCGAGATGGTGGATGATGTGGGGCTCGAGAGCCCCGGCACGTACACATCGCTGAGGCTCGACGCATCGGGCCATCCACATGTCAGCTACTGCTCCTCTTCATTCACCGAGCTGAGGTACGCCTATCGGGACGATACGGGGTGGCAGGTGTGGCCGGTGGATGCGGAAGGCGCGTCCGGTGCCTGGACGTCGCTATTCCTCGATGCGGATGGTAACCCACACATCGGATACGGGGGGCCTTATGGGGATCTGAGGTACGCGCGGCTCATCGGCCCTCACGTGATCCAGCTCAACGGCGTCCTTGCCGGTGACACCCTCCAGCTCACGTGGAGCGCGGTCACCGGTACCCAGGACTACTGGGTGTACGGTGCCGCCAATCTGCCGTGGTTCGTGCCGGGGATGGGGCCGGGGTATGCGTATCGGCTGACGATCCTGCCCACGACGACCACCACCTGGTCGAGTCCCAACGGCATCGGTGATCCCGCCGCCAACTGGACCTACCTGGTCATGGCGGTCGGTGCTGCGGAGCAGGAGCTGGCACGCTCGAATCGGGTGGGAGAGGAGGACTTCGAAGCGGCGATCCCATGAGGGGTAGCGCGAGGCGCAGTTGAGAGCGTCCAACGTTGGGTGTTGAACGAACCAGAGGACCAGGCGGGAACTGCAGTTATCGCTGATCAAGAAGTGAGCCCGTGATGGGGGAACCGAGCCTCCGCGAAGGGCACACGGAATCCAAGCCAATGAGCGAGTGCCACTATTCTGCTTCGTAAATACGAGTTCACGCGGCTCTTTCTTGGGGCTCGATCGAGACGTGATGGCCAAGCGATGCAAGACGCTTTAGATGGTAGTTGGTAGATAGTTGCGAGTATCGAATGCGCGAGGGCCACCTGGGCGCGTTTCTTCCCCCTCCGCCGCGCAAGTCGACGGTGTTGCTCGGACAGATACGTGTTCCGGGTGCGACTGGCAGCCCATGCCACCTGGGTCAATGTGCCACGAAGCCACCGATTGCCTTTTGTCGTCTTTCCTGTCCGCCGCTTGCCTGCGCTCTCGTTGTTCCCCGGACATACGCCCGCCCATGATGCAAGATGTCCGGCGGTCGGAAACTGGCTCATGTCCGTCCCTATCTCTGCAACGATTGCCTCCGCGCTGCGTACATCTATCCCCGGTACACTCACCAGCAGTTCTACTGCTTCCGTGAATCCCATGATGCCCCCCTCTCCCTCCCGCTCACCGCTCAGTTCGTCCGAGCGCAGCACAGTCTCGATCCGTGCCGTCAGTTCCGCCAGCACCTCTCCCAAGTACTGCCAATGCCTATACAGCATCCCCAGCATGAATCGATGATGGTCGGTTACCTTTCCCTCCAGCGCCATCCTCAGCTCCGGCAGTTTCCGCCGTAACCGGCGCCGCGCCTTCTCTGCCAGGACTCCCGCGTCGTCCTCTCCTCCGATGATTGCCGTGATCATCGCCTGCCCCGACGCCCCCATGATATCCGCCGCCACCGCACTCAGCTTGATGTTCCCATCCTCCAATACCTTCTGCATCCGGTTCACCACCCGCGCACGCTCTGCCGTCACCTGCGTCCGATGTCTCGTCAGATCCCGTAACTCCCGGTGCGGTCGCGGCGGTATGAAGCTCCCTCTCAGGAGCCCATGCTGCAACAGCTGCGCCAGCCACTGGCAGTCCCGTACATCCGTCTTCCGCCCCGGCACCTGCTTCACATGTTGCGCGTTGCAGATCAACACCTCAAACCGCCCCTCAAGCAGGTTGTACAACGGCTTCCAGTACACTCCCGTCGATTCCATCGCCACGTGCGTCACCCCCCACCCCTCCAACCACTCACCAAGCTCCACCAGCTCTCTCGTCATGGTCCCAAACGTCCGGGTCTCCTGCTTCACCCCGCCTCCCTCCGTCACCCGTACGTTCACCTTCACGTTCTGCTTGTGCACATCGATCCCTGCGCATCGCGCGTACATCACCTCCATGTCTCGTCTCCTCTCTGCTCTTCGCCAAGGAGGACATCGCGTGCTGTTCCATTCTGCTTCGCGCGCTCGCCGGATCCCGGCTGCAACACTCTTGGGTGCGGTTCGATGTCCACGCCAGACTCATATGCGGGCTCAACGCTCCAAGAATAGACGGCGTCTTCCCTTGGCGTCCTCTCCACAAGCTAGCGGACCCCACGACCATTTTCATCCTCTCAGGGTGTCGCCCCCGCGACATGACGACTCATATCCCTGCCCGTCCTATCCCGTCCCCCGAAGGAGCGTTTGCCCTCGTTGCATCCGGGAGGTACCTTGGGGATGCGACCTGATGGGCGTCCTAGAAGGAGGTGGTCAGTGTCTCGAGTCCGGGTTCTCGCATCTGCATTCGTCTTGCTCTGGAGCGCGATCCCCGGAGTCTCCCACTCGTCCGTGCTGCTCCACGAAATCCTCCCGCCCACCCCACAGGCGTACGCCCATTTCGGCCAGGGCCTCGCCGGGGGAGGAGACGTCAATGGAGACCGCTACGATGACATCGTGGTGGGGGCTCCTGACTTCGACCTCGGGGGTGGACTCGAGAATGCCGGAGAGGCCTACGTCTTCAGCGGGAAGACGGGCACTCTCCTGTGGTCATGCACCTCTCCGAACCCGGAGGCCGGGGCCCATTTCGGACTTGGAGTCACCATCATTCGAGACCTCAATGGTGACGGCTTCGACGACGTCGTGGTCGGCGCACCTGATGAGGACATGGAGAGTGGCCTCACGGATGCGGGGGGGGTCTATGTGTTCTGCGGCCGGACGGGGGTACTCCTCATGACGATCGTCTCCCCGGATCCCGAGGTGTCGGGGAAGTTCGGCCGCTCGGTTGCCGCCCCGGGAGATATGGATCTCGACGGTGTTGACGACGTTCTTGTGGGCGCGACCGGCGAGACGTCAGACGGGGGACTTGTCCCGGCTGGGCTGGTCTATGCGATGAGCGGGGTGACAGGATCGCATCTCTTGACCTTCGTGTCGCCGAACGAAGAGGCCAACGGCTGTTTCGGCCACGCCATCGCCGGGGCTGGTCACACCAACGCAGACGCATACCCCGATGTCATTGTCGGTGCTCCTTTTGAGAACAACCCGGGCTATCCGGAGAGCACCGGCCGAGCCTACCTATTTGACGGCCATACTGCAGCCGTCCGCTTCTCTTTCCAGGGGTATAACACCTCCGAGGACGACAACTTCGGATGGTCAGTCGCCGGGGGTGGTGATTCGGACGGTGACGGATACGACGATATGGCGATCGGAGCCCCGGGCCAGGACTACAATGGGGGACTTCAGTGGACGGACACGGGCTGGGTGTACCGGTTCAGCGGCCTCACGGGTAGTAGTCGCCCTATCGATCTCGAGCTGTTTGAGGGGATATACATGTATAACGGCGAGTCGGTTGCCTGCATTGGTGACTGGGATCGCGACGGATTCGACGACGTTGCGTACGGAGAGCCTGGCCCTGGAGAGATTGATCTCTCGGGCGGAGTCGAGATCATCAGCGGGGCCACCGGCACCTGGATTGACTGGGCGGAGCCTCCCGCACCTGAGGGCTGGGGAGCGTTCGGAATGGTGCTCGCGGCAGTAGGAGACGTCAATGACGACTGGTACCCAGACTTCGCCGTCACGTCGCTCTATGCCGATGTGATCTACGAGGATACGGGAAGAGTCTGGGTCATCGGCAGGCCCCATCCCACCATTTCCCTGTCGGCCCAGGCCTCCTCTACCCACTTCGTCCTGCTCACCTGGAACGCAGTTGACGGCGCGACACAGTACTGGATCTACGGAGCAGTGAACGATCCCTACTTCGAACCGCAATCCGAGGGCCCCTCCAATAACCTGGTGGCCGTGACCTCCGGCACCGCGTGGATCAGCCTTGCGCCGACGGGAAACGAGGACGCCAACTGGACGTATCTGGTGGTGGCGATGAACAGCGCCGGCGTGAGCCTGTGCAAGTCGAATCGCGCCGGCGAGTTCGACCGGGAGGTGGAATCGCCGTAGGACGCCCTGGGGTATGATGAGCACGATCGCTCCCGCGTCCCTCATCAATGGCGATCGGCAGGGGCCTTCCCGCTGACAGCGGACCCAGTGCCTGGGGCTCCCGCAAGAAAGGATGGCGGCATGACTGCCTCAAGGTATCGAATCGTGGTTGCGGCACTCCTCCTTGTGTGGTGCGGGGGCAGCGCGTCGGCGTATGAACCTGGCTGTTCATTTCCCGGGTTCCTTCGGGCGTTCATCGTCAACGACGTGCCGTATCTGCAGCTGGTCGACGCTGAGCGGACCTCCCGAATCCTGAGCACTCTGCTGTGGGCCCTTCACGACAGCATCCCGGCTGCGGAACGAGGCATCCGTCTCGACACATCCACGGCTGTTCCGATTCCCGGTGGTATCCTCCACTGGGAGCAGAAGCCGACCGGATCCGAGATAGTTGGCACACCCGAAGCCCTCCGCTCCTTGGTCGGGTTCGCACCAGGAGACACCCCGATCATCCACCTCGTCACGCAGGGGCAGAGTGGCCCCCGGCTGCCCGTCACGGTTGAGAAGGTCGTGCTCCACGCGGACTGGGGGATCGCGCACGTCGTGCTTCGGTGCATGCCGCTTGACTCCGCCGTGGCGGCCGCGCTCACCACGGCGAACTGCTGGCGCGCGCTCCTCGGATACTGCCCGGGACTTCGCCCCAGGGTCGAGCCAGCCAGGGTGATGGACCCGACATGCCCTCCTGAGATCGCGCGGAAGGCCGCCGAACTGACGACGGCCTTCTTCCCGGCTGGCGCGCCCGAGGCCTCGCGCAACGTCAGCATGTCTCCAATCAGATACGGGAGCCCCCAGAGAGATGCCACGATGCTCTACGTGATCATCGCGAGCTATGGCGAGAAGGGGGTGACGGGAACCCTGTGGCTACTCGATGCTGAGGGCTCGGTGCTCCAATCGATCACCGGCTGCAGCCACAACCGGATCATCGGGCCGTTCGAGTTCCATCCCAGCATCTCCGAGGCATTGGCGGTGTTCTGGGGCGATGGCTATGGCGGAGGCATCGAGGTCCTGCAGTTTGACTCCTATCCCCCCACCGCCCCTCACTTGGTGAGCCGCATGAGGGTGGACACATGGTTCGACTGAGACCTCGATGAACGCGAAGGTATCTTCGGCATAGCGGCTCCAGAGCATCCGGCGCGTCTTGCGCCTTGCGTGGGGGTGCCGCTCTTTCTGCGTGTCAGGGGGGGCGTCCCGTTCGTCTGCGTCGGTGTCGAAAGAGAGGAACTCCTGATGAAACGTACCACCGCGCTGAAGGTGCTGAATCCCATTCTTGCCGTTGTCGTGGCGAACCAGATTGTCACCGGCCTGGCGCAGGGGCTGATTCCGTATGAGACCTATGAAGTCCTGCACGGCGGCGGAGGGATCATCGCGACGGCGGTCATCGTGCTCCATGTGGTGTTGAACTGGAATTGGGTGAAGGCGACCTACCTGAGGAAAGCCCGCCCGGCCAAGGCATAGGCACTCCACGCGGCGAGGTTGGAGCCGGACGTGCGTACGGCCCGGCACGCCTGGAGAGGAGGTGAGCACGTGGTGACCCGAGATGCCCAGATCGAGATCCTTCGCCTGCTCGAAGAGAACGAACGAGGCATGTCCGAGTTCTACCACGAGTGTGCCGAGCGATTCGTCAACCACACAGCCGTCTGGCGTCAACTCGCGACAGAGGAAGACACCCATGCGCTCATGGTCGAGGTCATTCGATCACTGGTGGAGGAGGGCGGCATCGACCTTGGGCATCGACTCTCGTGGGATGCCGTGGGAACGCTCGCGCGGCACGTCCGCGATCAGCTTGACGCGGTGAAAGCCAGGGTGCCTTCGATGGAATATGCGGTGGTCTTTGCCGATTCCGTTGAGCACCTATCTGCAGAGAGCGGAGCGTTTCACGTGCATGAGGGTGACCCCCCGGAACTGGCGAACCTGCTGCACCATCTGGCCGAAGACTCCCTTCGTCACGCGAGGTCGATCGAAGAACTGGCAGCGGCTCACGGAGGCGCCATGTGGGATGCAGCTAAGGACGAGGCGGGGAAGGAGTGAAGGTGGGACCGGTCGATCAACCTCCCCATGAGGCGAACACGAACCCATCCCGCAGGGTGAACGCCATCACTGTGTTCTGCGCCTCCAGCCGGCAGTGTGACACCGTGTACCACGATGCGGCACGCCGTTTGGGCCAGGTACTGGCCGGCAACGGGATCACCGTTGTGTACGGCGGCGGGGCAATCGGCTCCATGGGAGCCCTGGCCGATGGTGCACTCGCGCGAGGGGGACGGGTGATCGGGGTGCTTCCCCGCTTCATGCAGGAACTGGAGTGGGGACACAAGGGACTCTCCGAGCTTCACCTGGTGGACGACATGCGCCAGCGAAAGGAGCGGATGCTCGAGGGGAGCCAGGGCGTGGTGGCGTTGCCTGGGGGCTGTGGTACACTTGAAGAGCTGTTCGAGGTCATCACTCTCAAGCGGCTGGGCTTGTTCGTGCACCCCATCATCCTTGTGAATACCCGCCGGTTCTTCGATTCTCTGGTGCAGCTTCTCTCCTTGGCCATCACTGAACGCTTCATGGATCAGCGTCATGCGGCCATGTGGCAGGTGGTGTCAGAGCCGGAAGAAGTCCCGGGAGCGCTGGAAGCGGCTCCACCCTGGTCGAGAGACGCCCGGCGATTCGCGGCACTGTGATGTGGTTGCCCGTTACGCGACAGTGTTGACGAGATCGCCCATGTGTGATCGGTTCCACTCAGCGAGGTTTGGCATGGATGAGACGACACGACTGAGTACCCTGTTTGAGCGGGAGTGGGAAGCGTCTATGGAGCGGTATCCGACGTGGGCTTCGGGCCTCGGCGACCGTCGCTACAATGACCAGTGGGAAGATCAGAGTCTCGGCGCCATCCAGGCATGGAGCGACCGTCTGGCAGCGGTCGTCAGGGAACTCGACGCCTTCGATTCCGATCTTCTCACCCCGCTGGATCGGCTGAACCGGGAGCTGCTGCGCCTCCACTATGCCAATGAAGTTGAGGAACATCAGCAGGGTCTTTCCTGCCTTGCCCTCAATCAGCGGGACGGCCCTCAG
>JALOPK010000278.1 GCA_025453925.1 Candidatus Eiseniibacteriota bacterium
CATGGGGGTCAGGTATTGCTTTGTGGGATTCGCGGACGAGAGAGAGCCGAACTCGTTGGTAGACAGGCCCGTGGCTGAGTAAGAATCGCATGCGCAAAGCACTATTCTAACATTAGAATAGTTGGTGATGGTGGCTTTGGTTGCGCCGGATTCGTAGCATGAGTAACCGAATCCCACGGCAGATGCCGCGGATCGCCGCGGCGAGCGGGAGTCGAGGATGTGCGATCCGATCGTATCCATCACGGCACCAGGGTGAAGGTGCCCCTCGGAACTGAATGGGCTGAAGAGGCTCCGCTCTCCCCTACCGTCGCGAGTTGACCGCGGGCGCGGGAAATCCGAAGCACGAGATCCGAAACGAAGGGGAGAACTCGCGCAGAGGCGCAGAGACGCGGAGGATGACCGGGGAGCAAGTCGGCAGTCGGCACTAGGCAGTGAGACCCGCGGAGGTCGCGGGAATCCGAGGCTCATAGCTCGAAATCCGAAACCCGCCGCGTAGGAAGCGGGAAATCCCCAACGGTCCCCTTTGCCAAAGGGGGAGGCGTCGGAACGGGGCGGCCGTCACGACTGAAGTCGTTCCCACGGACCGCACGCGTGAAGACCGAAGCACGAAACTCGAATCACGACTGATCGCAGCACCCAAGTGCTGGCCGCACGGAGTGCGCCTGCTTCGTGGGTACGACCTGGGTGGCTCTCGTATGGCCGCAAACCGCACAAGCAGTGCTGTTCCCGTCACCATTTCAGTCCTCTCCGGGCATCGCCCCACGGCGTGAGGCGACCGATACTACTGCGGCAGTCCCCTCCCAGACCCGGACCCGCAGATGGCGGACATGGGGGCGAGACTACCGCAGCGCAGAGAGACGGACGGCCAGTTCACGCGGCGACCTGTGATCGGCGAGCATGATCGTCAGGATGCGGCTCTTTCGATCGAATTGCCAACCGTTCAGGCCCGGGCCCTCACGCAAAGGGCGGGCCGAGTCGGTCACGGCATCGGGTTGTCCGCAGGCGTGGATTCTGACTTCCGTGAGGCGCGCCTCCGAATCGAACGTCTGATGAACGGGCCGGATGTCCACACGAACGATGCCCTGCGCCTCGACGGTCGAGATCTCCGTGGTCCGGTACACTCCCCGCTCGCAGGCATACGTGTCGCCGTCATCTTCGTACAGGGTGAACTGGGAGGTTTGACCCGAAGGGAACAGATCGATCCTCAGCCCTCGGGGCGGGTGCTCTCCCACGAACTGCATGGGCTCCTGCGCCACGAGAATCCCACCGTCTCCGAGCAGCACGGGCATGCGCTCCAGCGGTGCGTCGACGATGATGGTCCCCGGCCCCGTATGTACGGCTTCCGTTTCCAGATCGAGCCAACGGCCCGCGGGAAGATACACACGGCGCATGTCGCATCCCTCCTTGGTCACCGGAGCCACCAAGAGGTGCTCACCAAGGAGAAACTCCATCTGGCCCGGCTGGCCATAGACCTCCGGGTCATCCTGAAAGTGCCAGAACAATGGTCTCAGAAGCGGAGCACCGGTAGTGTGCGCTTCCCAGAACAGGCTGTAGAAGTACGGAAGCATCGCGTAGCGGTGCGTAATGGTCTCCTTGGCGATTTCCTCGATCCGGTCGCCGAATGACCATGGTTCCTGATCTGGGCTCCCATAGTGGGTGTGGGCTCTGAAGAAGGGCGAGACCGCGCCGAATTGCATCCACCGAGCGAATAGCTCGGGCGTCGGCGTGCCGCTGAATCCCCCGACATCGCTCCCTACGAAGGGCAGGCCCGAGATCCCCATTCCCTGGAGCATACGCACGCCCATCTCCAGGTGTTCCCAGGTGGCCTGGTTGTCGCCAGTCCACACCGATGTGAACCGCTGCTCGCCCGCGAACCCTGCCCGGGTGATCACAAGAGGTCGCTGGTCCTGTCGGTGGGATCTGACTCCCTCGAATGTGGCCTGCGCCATGAGAAACCCGTAGAGGTTGTGCATTTTCTTCGCGTCCGAGCGAAGCCCTTCATCATCGAAGACCACCTCATCGGGAAATGCCTGGCCCCAGACCGCCGGCTCGTTCATGTCATTCCAGAACCCGCGGACGCCCAGATCAACCAATCCCCTGAACAGTGAGCCCCACCATTCCCGCGTCGAAGGCCGGCTGAAATCGGGGAAGAAGGAGGGTCCGGGCCACACTTCGCCGGTATACACCTGGCCATCGGGGTACTTCACGAAATGGTCCCCCGCCAACCCCTCCCGAGCAACCCAGTAGGTGGAGTCTGCCTTGATGCCGGGATCGATGATCACCGCCACCTTGAAACCAATGCTGCCCAATGTCTTGACTAGCTCCTTCGGGTTCGGGAAGTACTCGGGGTGCCACGTAAAGACCCGGTATCCGTCCATGTAGTGGATATCAAGGTAGATCACGTCGGCGGGGATCTGCTTCTCGCGGAACGTGCGGGCGATACGAAGCACTTCAGAGTCCGGGTAGTAGCTCCAGCGGCATTGCTGGTAGCCGAGAGCCCACAGCGGGGGCATCGGCGTGCGACCGGTGAGGGACGTGTAGCGGGCAACTACCTCCGGGACGGAGGGTCCGTAGAAGAGGAAATAGTCGAGAACCCCTCCTTCGGCCCCGAACGAGAAATAGCGGAGATTGCCGGCCCCGAAGTTGAACCGGCTTCGATGACTGTTGTTCAGAAACACCCCATACGCCCGGCCCTCACGCATTCCGATGAAGAAGGGCACCGACTGGTAGAGCGGGTCACTCTGGTTGTCGTGATGGGGGTTGTCGGTGTTCCAGAGCACCAGCTCGCGTCCGCGGAGATCGAGGCTTCCGGTCTTCTCACCCAGGCCGAAGAAACGCTCTCCCGGTGCGATGACCTTCCAGTTCTCCACCTCCGCGCCGTCCCATCCGATTCCCATGCCGGGATCGTCCTCGCAGATGACTGCGCCTCCGTGGGATTCGCGGACGGTGATACGACAGGGGCGTTTCCCTACGGTGACCGCCACATCGTGGGATCTCAGCTCGCAGGTCTCGCCAGTGTCATCCACCTCAACCTGGGGAAGGTTGTTTCCTGAGCACCCTATCAGCGCGGCGCCAAGCGGGGGCTCGTCCCCTGGCCGCGCCAGAGTGACGCGCACGACGCGCTCTTCAAGAAAGCCGATGTGGAGGGTGACGTTCCCTTCACACGCCAGCGATGCGCCGGTTCCCGTGATCTCGACATGCTCCACGTTGCCGAGGAATGTGTAGCCCGCCATCGCAACGGATGCGCCTGAGACCAACACGATTAGAACGCAGAGAAAGGTGCTGCGGCCCATGGGCTGCCTCCGTAGAGTAGGGGTCGGCCTGCTGTTCAGGATCATGGACGCGTTGGCATTCTGGCTCCGAGGCATGCCGGCGCCTCTGTGGGGGCGGCACGAGAGGCCACCCGGACAGCGCCTTCATTCATCGAAGCCGCAAGGTAGGACGCGCGGGTACCCGGAGCAAGACCTGGGGAAGAAAGAGCGCGAACCCGGTAAGAGGCCGCCTTGTCGGGACGCTGTCGCGTTGACAACTGGTGGCGGCGTTCCATCTTCCCCCATTGCACGACACGCCCTGGACGTTCATCAGGAGGACAACGATGCCGCCCATGCTCCGCCCGCTTCCGTTCGTGGTGCTGCTCTGCCTGCTGGCAGGAACCTGCGGTGATGAGGCAACGTCCCCACAGCCAAGCCCGGTATCCATCCTGAGCTACATCGCCGAGATCTACGACGCCGACTATGTGTCGGGAGCACAGCCGCCGACGCCCAGCGTTCCCGCCACCCTCGGCGTGTCGAGGGGTGATACGACCCTAGGGAGAGGCTCGACCTTCTCCCTCACGCTCAGCCACCCGGCCGGCATGCGAGAGCTCATCGTCGGCGCGAAGAATGCCATAGGGTACTATCTCGTCCGTCCTGAAGGCGGAGCCACCGAAACGATGATCCGCGGCCGGCTTTCGGGCACGAACTGGCAGGACTTCACTTTCCAGTGCAGTGCCCGGGGGACGGATGGATCGGTGCTGACCCCGGCGGAACACCCCTTAAACGTGCTGTCGAGTGAATCCGTCAGGTATTACATCACCGACGTGGTCGGGGCGACCTACGTTGACGCCGAGCTCCCTCTCCCCACCAAGGGAGTGACCATCACGGATGTCACGGGCGACAGCGTCATTGTGAATGGGGGATCCATGGCGGTTTCGCTCGCATGCGTGGTGCCGGCGTCCGCCGTCGTGGTGGGTATTCCCCCTGCCAGAGGGTACTTTCATCTGCCGACTACGGGCCTCCCCGGAGATGTCGGCCTGGTGATTCTGGTTGCCCAGTCGGCGCCGACCAATTTCGTGATTCAGTTCCTCACTGAGGAAGTCGGGCCGGAGTATGGCACGGTGGCATCGTTTGCACCCTCCTTGATTCACGTGGGAACGGGAGACCTCCAGGTGAGCCTCGCGTTCAGGCCGAGCCAGGATGTGGACCTGCACCTGGTGGAGCCCACAGGGGAGGAGATCTACTACGGGGCGCTCGAGTCCACGGCCGGCGGGAGGCTTGACCTCGACTCGAACCCGTCGTGCCGCCTCGATCACAAGAACAATGAGAACATCACCTATGACGAAGGCGCGCCCCCCACGGGCCAGTACATCGTCCGAGTCGACTTCTGGGAATCATGCGACGGTGGCGGCGCGGACTACCGGGTGGTGGTGGCGGTGAAGGGGGACATCACCATCCATAGCGGCCATTTCGAGTCGTACGAGGCTGACGGTGGCGGCGCCGGTTCCGGCCGCGAGGTCTGCCGGTTCACGTTCTGACAAAGATGGGGCCCGCTCCTTGTCAGCCACCCATTCCCCGCGTCGGGCAGGAGTTGAGGCGGAGGTGTCCGAGGACACGCGATCCTCGTACCTGCGGGACTTGCGGATGGTGGTGAACGCATGTTCCGCCTGGCTTCTGCGTGACTTCCTCCTGCGTTGGGCGGCTGTGATCGGCCCTCTGGCGCCCGTGCTTTCCGCCAAGTCGGAC
>JALOPK010000032.1 GCA_025453925.1 Candidatus Eiseniibacteriota bacterium
AGAAGCATAAGAAGCACACCATCGAGGTCGTGGTCGATCGGATCACGGTCAACGCCGACGTGCGATCCAGGCTCATCGAGTCGCTGGAGACTGCGGCGAACCTGGGGGAAGGGCTGGCCATCGTCGCGCCGGAGCGTGGTGAGGACGTGCTGTTCAGCCGCAACAACGCCTGTCCGGTGTGCGAGCTGTCCTTCGAGGAGCTTCAGCCCCGCTTGTTCAGCTTCAACAGCCCCTACGGCGCATGCGAGACGTGCAGCGGTCTGGGGGTCACCACCGAGATCGACGCCCGGCTGGTCGTGCCGGACCAGGGTCTCTCGCTGGCACAGGGCGCTTTGGCGCCGTGGCGTATCAAAGACGGCGGGATGGATCGGTTCCGCAGCCAGATGCTGGGGACCCTGGCGGCCACCATGAAGTTCAGCCTCGCCACTCCTTTCGCAGAACTCCCCGAGGAGGTGCGGCAGGTGATTCTCCAGGGCAGCACCACCGCCATCAGGTTCGCCCTCGCCGCGGAGAACGGCAGACAGCGTTGGGAGTGGACCGCGCCCTTCGAAGGCATCATGCCCTTCCTCGCCCGGCGGTACCAGCAGTCATCGCCCCGGCGCCGCGTGCTGCTGGAGAAGTACATGAGCATGCTTCCGTGCGCTTCCTGCGGCGGGACGCGGCTGCGCGCGCAGAGCCGTGCCGTGCTGCTGCGGGACGTTCCCATCCATCGGTTGTCCGGCTGGAGCATCTCCCAGACCAGGGGGTTCTTCGCGGACTTTCATCCCGACGGGAGGGAGACCGCCATCGGCGGGCGGCTTCTGGCCGAGATCCAGCGCCGGCTGCGATTCCTCGATGAGCTGGGCATCGGCTACCTCACGCTGGATCGGACGACGGGCACGCTGGCGGGCGGCGAGGCGCAGCGGATCAGGCTGGCCAGCCAGCTCGGGTCGGGGCTCGTCGGGGTCCTCTATGTGCTCGATGAGCCGTCGATCGGCCTGCACGCCAGGGATCAGGAACGGCTCCTGGCGGCCCTGTGCAGCCTCCGCGACCTGGGCAACTCGGTGCTGGTGGTCGAGCATGACCGGCAGACCATGTTGATCAGTGACTGGGTCGTGGACCTGGGGCCCGGCGCGGGAACCCACGGCGGAGAGGTCGTCTACTCCGGGCCGCCGGCGGGGTTGGTGAAGCGCCGCGGTTCACTCACGGGCGACTACCTCGCCGGACGCCGAGCGATCCACACCCCGTCCACCCGCCGCGAGGGCACGGGACACGCCATCGAGGTCGTGGGCGCCGCCGCGCACAACCTCAAGGGCATCTCCGTGCGCTTCCCTCTTGGGTGTTTCATCTGCGTGACCGGCGTCTCGGGCTCGGGAAAGAGCACCTTGGTGCATGAAATCCTCCACAAGGCCCTAGCCCGGCGGCTTCACGGCGCCCGATCGGTTCCGGGAAACCATCACACGGTGCGCGGGGTGGACCATATCGATCAGGTGGTGCTGGTCGATCAGGATCCCATTGGGCGCACTCCGCGGTCGAACCCCGCCACCTATACCGGTGCGTTCGGTCCGATCCGCGACCTGTTCGCACGGCTGCCCGAGGCACGGGCCCGGGGCTATCTGCCGGGCCGGTTCAGCTTCAATGTGGCGGGAGGACGCTGCGAGGGCTGCGAGGGCGCGGGGGTCGTCAAGATCGAGATGCACTTCCTGCCCGACGTCTACGTCACCTGTGAGCAATGCGGCGGCCGGCGCTTCGGCGAGGAGACTCTCGCGGTGAAGTTCAAGGGGCTCTCCATCGCCGACGTGCTCCGCGCCACGGTGGAGGACTCGGTGGCCCTGTTCGGCGCCTTTCCCGCCATCGCGAAGAAACTCGCCGCGCTCCGGGATGTGGGCCTGGGCTATCTCGCCCTGGGGCAGCCGGCGACGACGCTCTCCGGGGGCGAGGCCCAACGGGTCAAGCTGGCGTCCGAGCTCTGCAAGGGCGGCGGCGGGCGTACGCTCTACATCCTTGACGAACCCACCACCGGCCTTCACTTCGAGGACATCCGAGTGCTGCTCCAGGTCCTGTTCAGGCTGGTCTCACGGGGGGACACCGTGGTGGTCATCGAACATAGCCTGGACGTAATCAAATGCGCCGATTGGGTCATCGATCTGGGGCCCGAGGCGGGAGAGCGTGGCGGGGACGTCGTCGCGGTTGGCACCCCCGAAACCGTGGCGGCCTGTCCCGGAAGCTGGACGGGGAGTTTCCTCAAAGCGGAACTCAGCGCGACTTGAGCGGGAAAGAGTGGCCTCCGGCGCCCCTGGTTATTAGTTTGCGCGCCTCAGCAACCCATATGTCTTGTCGCGACCGCCTCGTCGGCGGAGCGCATACGGGAGGATGTGATGCCTGAGATCAAGAGGACACAGCTTGCCGCCGAACATGAACGGCTTGGCGGCAAGATGGTGGAGTTCGGGGGCTGGTGGATGCCGGTCCGCTTTGCCGGAATCGTGAACGAGCACCTGGCGGTGAGATCGAGCGCAGGGCTCTTCGACGTGTCGCACATGGGTGAAATCCTGGTCACCGGCCCCGATGCCCTGCGGTTCACCAACAAGCTCGTGACCAATAATGTCGAACGGCTGGAGCCGGATCAGGCGCAGTACACCTGCATGTGCTACCCGACCGGCGGCATCGTGGATGACCTCCTCGTGTATCGCCTCGAGGACGGATACCTCCTGGTCGTGAACGCGGCCAACATCGAGAAAGATCATGCCTGGATCCTGAAGAACGCTGAAGGCGACATCCAGATTCGCAACGAAAGCGCCGACTACATCCAGGTGGCGCTGCAGGGGCCGAGAGCCGCGGAGATCCTGGCGCCGCTTACGGATGCGCGCCTCGAAACCATCGGATTTTACCACTACGCACTGGGCACGGTGGTTGGGATGCCCGCCATTGTCTCCCGCACGGGCTACACCGGTGAGGACGGATTCGAGATCTACATGAAGGGCGGCGAATCTGAGGCCTCGAAGCTGTGGCGCGCCATCATGGAGCGCGGGGCGGCGTTCGGCCTTGTCCCCGTTGGCCTTGGTGCACGCGATACGTTGCGTCTCGAAATGGGGTACATGCTCTACGGGAACGACATCACGCAAGACACCACACCTCTGGAAGCGGGACTGGGGTGGGTTACCAAGCTGAAGAAAGGGCCATTCATCGGCCGTGACGTCCTGCTGGAGCAGAAGGAACGAGGGCTGCAACGGAGCCTGATCGCCTTTGCCGTGGAGGGCCGCAGCTCACCGCGTCACGGCTACCCGCTGCTCTTCAATGGAGTGCCGCGAGGAGAAGTCACCTCAGGAGGGTTCTCCCCGTCGCTGGAGCGCGGCATCGGCATGGGGTATCTCTCCGCCGAGGCGCAGGCAGTCGAGGGTCAGCTCGCGGTCGACGTGCGAGGAAAACCGATTTCTGCTTCGAGGGTCTCATTGCCCTTCTACAAGCAGGGATCTCATCTGTAGGACTGTGTCGGTACCGTCAGTACCATCAAGGAGGAAGCGTCATGGACGAAGCAATCCGCTGCACCAGTGAGCACGAATGGGTCCGCGCGGAGGAGGGGCTCGCGGTGGTGGGGCTCACCGATTATGCGCAGAGTGAACTCGGGGACATCGTGTATGTCGAGTTGCCGGAAGTCGGCGCGCGGTTCGAGAAGGGCGAGGTGTTCGGGACCATCGAGTCGGTGAAATCCGTGAGTGACATCTACTCACCGGTCTCAGGGGAGGTGAAGGCGGTCAATACCGAATTGGAGCCCCATCCCGAATTCGTCAATCAGGACTGCTACCATCAGGGCTGGATCGTCAAGCTTGAGATGTCCGACCCGTCCGAACTCGACGACCTCATGACCGATGCCGAATACGAGGAGTTCATCTCTGGAGGCGCCGAGGAGTGAGCAGGCTGCCGCTCACCGCACACGACAGGGAGGTGATGCTGTCCCGGATCGGCGCGGGCAACTTCGAGGAACTGCTGCGTCCGATCCCCACCGATATCCGGCTGTCGCGGGCGCTCGATCTGCCGCCTCCTCTGGCTGAGGCGGCGCTGGTCGCCCACGTGAGCGCGCTGGCGGGCGCCAACACACCCGTGCTCAGCTTCGTGGGGGCCGGTTCATACCAGCACTTTCGGCCCGCGGTGGTGGACTACCTCTGTGGGCGGCCCGAATTCAGAACAGCCTACACCCCCTATCAACCGGAAGTCAGCCAGGGCACGCTTCAGACCATCTATGAGTTCCAGACTGCGATCGTCGAACTCACGGGCATGGATGTGGCCAACGCGTCCATGTACGAGGGGGGCAGCGCGGCCGCCGAAGCAGTGTTCATGGCGGTCGCGGCAACCGGCCGGCCTTGCATTCTGGTAAGCGACGGCGTGCATCCTCTGGTGCGACGCGTGGTGGAAACATATGCCCACCCCAACGGAATCGCGGTCAGGCGCGTGCCGCTTCTCGGCGGCACCACATCGATGGCAGCGCTCCGTGAGGTCGTTTCCGATGCCGCGGGGCTCATCTACCAGCAGCCGAACTTCTTCGGCTGCATCGAAGACCAGCCCGGGCTCATCGAGGCGTCCCACGGGGCGGGCGGGCTGGCCATCGCCAGCGTAGACCCGCTCTCGCTGGCCATTCTCGAGAGTCCCGGAGCCCTGGGGGCGGACATCGCCGCCGGTGAAGGGCAGGCCCTGGCCGCTCCGATGTCGTTCGGAGGCCCGGGCGTCGGCTTTCTGGCCTGCAAGCAGAGCCTGATCCGGCGCCTGCCGGGCCGACTTGTCGGCGCCACCGCGGATTCCCAGGGAAGGCCGGGCTTCGTGCTGACGCTCCAGGCCCGTGAGCAACACATTCGACGGCAGAAGGCTACCAGCAACATCTGCACCAACCAGGCGCTGGTTGCTCTGGCCTTTCTCGTCACGGTCTCCGCCCTCGGCCCCCGCGGGCTCGAGGACATGGCAACCCAAGCCGTGGAGAAAGCTCACTATCTGCAGCGAAACCTCGAGGCGAGAGGGCTTCCGTCCGCCTTTGACTCGCCGTTTCTGTGGGAGTTCACCGTGCGCACCAAAGGGCCGGCCTCGGCCTATGTCGATGCGCTGCTCCCGCGGGGCATCATGCCGGGTCTCGATCTCGGCACCATCGATCCGCCGATGACCGATGGACTCCTGGTGTATGTGTCGGAGCTCCGCACGCGCCAGGAACTGGATCAAGCGGCCGCGCTCATGGAGGAGGTGCGCCATGGCTGAGCGGATCATCTATGAGCTTGGCTCGAAGGGCCGGAGGGCCGTGGATCTCCCGGAACTGGACGTTCCCGGAGGCAATCTCGATGCCATTCTGCCGGCGGGCGCGCGCCGCAGGACCGTGCCAATGCTGCCGGAGGTGGACGAACTGGAGCTGATCCGCCACTTCGTGCGGCTCTCCGCGCTCAACCACCATGTGGAGAAAGGGTTCTACCCGCTGGGCTCCTGCACGATGAAGGCAAATCCGCCGGTGAATGAAGTCCTCGCATCCCTGCCGGGCTTCACCGGAGCCCATCCCCTGTGGCCGGCCAGGCTGATCCAGGGGTCATTGCGCCTCATGGCGGAGCTGGAGTGTATGCTCGCGGAGATCTGCGGCCTCCACGCCGTAACGCTCCAGCCTGCGGCCGGAGCCCACGGTGAGCTTACCGGGCTCATGGTCGTTCGGGCATATCACGAGAACCGCGGGAACCCGCGGAAACGGGTGATAATCCCCGACTCCGCGCACGGCACCAACCCTGCCAGCGCCTCGCTGGTGGGCTACGAGACCGTGGAGATCAAGTCGGATCCGGACGGGCTGGTGGATCTGGCCGCGCTGGAGAGAGTGCTCGATGAGGACACGGCGGTGTTCATGCTCACCAACCCGAACACCCTTGGGTTGTTCGAGCGGCGCATCTGCCAGATTCAGAAGATGGTCCACGCCAAGGGCGCGCTGCTCTACATGGACGGCGCGAACATGAACGCCCTACTGGGCATTGTCCGTCCAGGGGATACCGGTTTCGACCTTGTCCATCTGAACTTGCACAAGACGTTCTCGACCCCCCATGGCGGAGGAGGTCCCGGCTCCGGGCCGCTGGTGGTCTCGAAGCGACTGGAACCGTTCCTCCCCGTGCCCAGGATCGCGTGCCGGCAGGACGGGACCTACGAATGGGACTGGGACCGGCCGCAGTCCATCGGCAAGGTAATGACATGGTGGGGGAACTTCGCGGTTCTGGTGCGCGCGTACGCCTACATTCGGGCCCTTGGCGGCGCGGGACTCGCCGAAGTGAGCGAGGGCGCCATACTGAACGCAAACTACCTGTTGGCGTTGGTGGGCGACCGGTTCGACCTGCCGTACTCCGGGCCCTGCATGCACGAATTCGTGCTGAGCGGCGACCGGCAGAAGAAGCGAGGGATTCGCACGCTGGACATGGCGAAACGGCTGCTGGACAAGGGAGTGCACGCCCCCACGGTGTACTTCCCCATTATCGTCTCGGAAGGGATGATGATCGAACCCACGGAAACCGAGTCCCGAGAGAGCGTCGAAAGCTTCGCCCGGGCATTGCTGGAGGTGGCGGACGAGGTGGAGCACGACCCCGACTTGGTCCATGGGGCTCCTTACACGACTCCCGTGAGCCGCCTGGACGAGACCCGGGCCGCGCGCCAACCGGACTTGGCCTACAAGCGCCGGGGTGCATGACCTTCGTGGGGGGAGAGGGTGCCCGGCACCAGAGTGGACGAGGGTGGCCGACAGACCAGAAGCGGCCCCCCTCTATTCTCCCTCAGGGCTGGCGTGTCATCCTCGATGGCGAGCGTCCGCCCGAGTTCAATATGGCGCTGGACGAGGCGATCCTCGCCAGAGTCGTGGCCGCAGAGGCGCCTCCCACGCTCCGCTTCTATGGATGGGACCGGCCAGCGGTTTCACTGGGGTACCACCAGGTGCCCGAGAAGGTGCTTGACCTCGAATTGGTGCGAAGCCATGGCATCGCCGTCGTGAGACGCCCCACGGGCGGGAGAGCGGTATTGCACGGTGACGATCTCACGTACTCCGTGTCGCTTCCCGCCGCAACACCTTGGGCCACCAGCGTCACGGAGGCATATCGGGTCCTCAGCGAAGCGCTCCAGTGGGGCTTCCGGTGTGCCGGGTATGATGTGTCGCTGGCCCGCGGTCACACTGGGGAGCAGAGACCCGGGCCTCTGCCGTGCTTCGCGAGCACCGCGCGGTACGAATTGGTGTGGAACGGGAGGAAGCTGGTGGGAAGCGCCCAGCGCCGCCTCAGGGGAGGAGTGCTCCAGCAGGGCAGCATTCCGCTCAGGCGAGGACGAGTGAGCCCGGAGGATCTCCTTCCGGTCGGGCAGCCCGTCGGCGCCCGGGCCCGCTGGGCTACCGTCGAGGAGATCGCGGGTGGCCCCGTGAACGCGGACCGGCTTGCCCGCTCTCTGGCCGAGGGGTTCACCCAGCATCTCGGCGTGGGACTGTGCTTCGCCGCTCTGGATGCCTCTGATCTGGACGCGGCGCGTCTCATCGAGGCAGGTCAATGAGCGATACGCAGCAGACGAAGGCCCAGGCTTCGCCCCTGCTCACCCGCCTCGCCAAGGAGATCGTCGACCGGAGCCTCACCGCTCCGGCGATTATGTTCCTGGAGTCAACCAAGCCCTTGAGTTTCCTGGGCAGTCAGATTATGGTATTCTTCTCACCGTTCGTGAAGGCGTTCTGGGATGGTGCAAGCTATGACCAGCTTTCCGCCCTCCTGGAAGACCGGGAGAATATCGAGCTGCTGCTCGGGGAGATCGAGCGCCTCGAAGCAGAGCGCGCGACGGCTCGCAAGGAGGAGAAGGCACGGCGCAAAGCCGAGAAAGCCCTCATGAAGGCTCAGAAGAAGGAGAGACGGTTATGGCCGAAGAAACGCAACTGAACCTTACTGAGCTCACGAGCATTCTCGCCACGGATTGTGGCAGCACGACGACCAAGGCGATCCTCATCGAGAGGGAGGCCGGCGAGTACCGCCTCAAGGTGCGCGGCGAGGCCCCCACCACGGTGGAAAGGCCCGCCGAGGACGTGACCCGGGGGGTGCTCAATGCAGTCGGCGAAGTGGAGGAACTCACCAACCGATCCATCCTCGACGGAGAGGTTATCGTGAAGCCTTTCTCCAAGGACAAGGGCGTCGACATCTACATTTCCACGTCCAGCGCGGGTGGCGGACTGCAAATGATGGTGGCGGGAGTGGTCAAGAGCATGACGGGCGAGAGCGCCCAGCGAGCGGCGCTGGGTGCAGGCGCCATCGTGATGGATGTGCTGGCCTCCAATGACGGCCGGCTTCCTCATCAGCAGATCGAACGAATCCGGAACCTCCGTCCGGACATGATTCTGCTCTCCGGCGGGATTGACGGAGGCACGACCACGCACGTGGCGGAGCTGGCCGAGATCATTTCCGCCGCAGACCCCAAGCCGCGGCTGGGGCACGGGTTCAAGCTGCCGGTGATCTATGCCGGGAACAAGAATGCCCGTGAGATCGTGCAGAACATCCTCGGAGACAAGGTCGACCTCTTCGTCGTCGACAATCTCCGTCCGGTGCTGGAACGCGAGAACCTTGGACCGGCGCGGGAGAAGATCCACGAGCTGTTCATGGAACACGTCATGCAGCAGGCGCCCGGGTATGCCAAACTCATGCAGTGGACGGATGTCCCTATCATGCCGACGCCCGGCGCGGTCGGCCTGATCATCCAGACCATCGCTGCCCAGCATGGCATCGACGTGGTGGGAGTCGACATCGGCGGGGCCACGACCGACGTGTTCAGCGTGTTCTCGGGGACGTTTAACCGCACCGTGAGCGCCAACCTCGGCATGAGCTACTCGGTGTCCAATGTCCTCGCCGAGACCGGGCTGGACAATGTCATGCGATGGGTGCCGTTCGACATGGACGAGCTGGATCTCCGCAACCGCATTAAGAACAAGATGATCCGGCCCACCACGATACCGCAGCTCATGGAGGAGCTGATCGTGGAGCAGGCCATCTCCCGGGAGGCCCTCCGGCTCGCATTCGTCCAGCACAAATCGTTCGCCGTCGGCCTGAAGGGAATCCAGCAGGAGCGGACGATCTCCGACACCTTCGAGCAGAAGTCCACCGGCGAAACGCTGGTCAACATGATGAGTCTGAAGCTGCTGGTGGGTTCGGGAGGCGTGCTCTCCCATGCCCCCCGCAGAAACCAGGCTGCCATGATGCTGATCGATTCATTCCTTCCCGAGGGATTCACCCACCTCGCCGTTGACTCGATCTTCATGATGCCGCAACTGGGCGTCCTCTCCACTGTCCATCCCGAAGCGGCGACCGAGGTATTCGAACGGGACTGCTTGATCCACCTGGGGACCTGCATCGCTCCGGTCGGCCCCGCGAGACCAGGCAAGCCTATCCTCGAACTGGATATCGAGCTGCCGCAGGGCACCGAGCACGTTGCCATGGAGTTCGGCCAGCTCCGGCTCCTGCCGCTGGGGGTCGGGGAGAAGGCCCGGGTGCGGGCACGGCCCGCCAAGGGACTGGATCTGGGCGGCGGCAAAGGCGCCGAGGTCAGCGAGGAGGTCGAGGGCGGCGTGGTGGGCATCATCATCGATACCCGCGGGAGGAATCCCTTCGTGCTGCCCGTCGATGCCAGGGAGCGTGTGCCGAAGCTCGTGGAATGGATCAAGGCCCTTGATGCCTACCCGGTTGAAGCCCTGTCCCACCGGTAGCCGAGAGAACGACACATGAACCAGATCACTGGCGACCGCATCGATAGGAGGCAGGTCATGGCTCACGCATACACACCAGGTTTGAGGGTGGCCGAGCTCACCGTCGTGCGCAAGGAGCGCCGGCTGCCGCTGCCCGGCGAAGTGCTGGTCAAACTGGGCGCCCACGTGAAGGCGGCACAGGTCGTCGCCCGCACCGAACTCCCGGGAAACGTGGAAAGCGTCAATGTCGCGAATCGGCTGGGCGTGCCCCCCGAGGACGTGCCCCAGTGCATGCTCAAGAAGGAGGGAGACTCCATCGAGAAGGGCGAGGTGATCGCCCAGAGCAAGAGCTTCTTCGGTCTCTTCAAGTCTTCCTGCCAGGCCACGGTCACCGGCACGGTGGAGACCGTGTCCTCCGTGACGGGCCAGGTCTTGCTTCGAGAGCCGCCGCTCCCCGTGGAAGTACGGGCGTACGTCGACGGCATAGTCGCCGATGTGCTTCCCGGGGAAGGAGTCGTGGTGGAGACCCCGGCCACCTTCATTCAGGGCATCTTCGGCATCGGCGGAGAGATCCAGGGCCAATTGGTCATGGTCGTGGCAAGTGCCGATGAGATCCTGGACGCCGACCGTCTCACCGAGGCGGTACGGGGCAAGGTAGCGGTGGGGGGATCCCTGGTGACCGCCGCGGCGATCCGCAAGGCCATCGCCGTCGGTGCGAAGGGAATTCTGGCGGGGGGGCTGCACGACAAAGACCTCCGGGAGTTCCTGGGCTATGATCTCGGCGTGGCCATCACCGGGAACGAGGACAAGGGCGTCACCCTTATCGTGACGGAAGGATTCGGCAAGATCCGGATGGCCGAAGCCACATTCAACCTGCTGAAGCGCTGCGAAGGCATGGAATGCTCGATGAACGGGGCCACACAGATTCGCGCCGGCGTCATCCGGCCGGAAGTGGTCATCCCCCGGCAGGACAAGCAACCCACCAACGAGGAGGCTGGGGAAGGCGCGGGCAACATGGTGGTCGGCAGCCAGGTCCGCGTCATCCGCGAGCCCTACTTCGGGCGCCTTGGCACGGTGAGCCTGCTCCCCTCCGAGCTGCAGCGCATCGAGAGCGAAACCATGGTGCGCGTACTCGAGGTGCGATTCGGCGACGGAACGCAGGCAATCATCCCACGCGCCAACGTCGAACTAATCGAGAAGTAGGGGGATCGCCTAGGCATCGGGACAACGACGCCGCCATAGGGTGGCCTGGAGGGATGCGGTGAATCCGACGCTCGTCACCAGCGTTCTGGCCGGCTTCATGGTCGGCGTGGTCATTGCGCTGATCCTCGTGCGTCTCACTCCGCCGAGACGTTCCGGACTTGCCGCGCGCGCCAACGACGCCGCGGCCTGGGCAGGGGTACTCAGCCAGGCGCTACGGGAGCTCAAGACCCGCCAGGCCGTTGCCGATTCGCAGCGGGAGGACGCGGAGAGCCGTGCGGTCCAGGCGGAACTGCTGTACCGGGTGATCCTAGATTCGGTGCCTAACGGTGTCGTGACCTTCGATGGAGCCGGTGCGCTGGTGACGGTCAATCCGGTCGCGCGAAGGCTGCTGGGAACGGGCGCGGCGGGGACGGACCTTCCCTTTCCACTCGCGACGCAGCTTCAGACGGCGCTCAGCGGGGGCACGCCCCCGTATCTTGAGACCGATCTGATGGTTGGCAGCGCGGCGATCCCGGTCGGAGTCCAGACCCGGCCTCTGGCCGTGGGCGGCAGTACCGCCGGCGCCGTCATGGTGCTCGTAGAACTCGCCGAGTTGCGACGGCTGCAGACCCGGGCCCGCCTCGTGGAGGAGCTGGCCGATCTGGGCCAGCTCACGGCGGGCATCGCCCACGAGTTCCGCAATGCCTCGGGAACCCTTCGCGCGGCTGCTCAGTTCCTGGCGGGGAAGGTGGAGGGGCCTGCCCGCGAGGCAGTCGACGACCTCCTTCAGGAAACCGACCGGCTCGCCAGGGTGACGACCGACCTGCTGGACTTCGCCAGACCCTGGGAGCGGGGTATCGAAAGCGTCGAACTGGACGCGGTGGTTCAGGAGGTTGCGCAGCACCTGCAGGCCGCGTTCCCGGCCTACCGGGCCGAACTCACACTCTCTTGCCCCGGGAGGACCGTTCTGGGAAAGGGCACGCTTCTGGCCCGCGTGGTCGACAATCTCGTGCGGAATGCCATCGAGGCCGGACCGCAGGGCGGCTCCGTGCTGCTGCGGACATCCGAGATCGCCGACGAAAGCGGCCGATGGCTGACCCTCCAGGTCATGGACCGCGGGGCGGGGCTGACCGTCCAAGACGAGGAAGAGGCGTTCTTCCCCTTTCGGAGCACAAAGGCGGGCGGCACGGGCATGGGGCTGACCCTGGCGCGGAAGATCGCCCGGCTGCACGGAGGCACGGTGACTCTTGCGAACCGGGACGGCGGCGGTGCCGTCGCGACCCTGAAGCTCCCTCCGGGAGAGGCCGTCGCGTGAGCAATGCCCCCGCTTTCAAGGCCGCCCGCCCTCACGACGTTCGGGCGTGCGTGCTGCTGCTCGAGGACCGCGAGACCCTGAGACGGTCGCTGGCGAGGTTGCTGTCGGAGCGGCAGTATGTCGTGCGGGAAGCGCCGAATCTGGCTCATGCCAGGGAGGAACTGGCGAACCATCCGCCCGACATCATCGTCGCAGATTTGAAACTCCCCGATGGCGAGGGTACGGAACTACTCGTTCTCGCCCAGCAACTGCCCAAGCCTCCCCCCGTGGTGCTTCTGACGGCCTACGGTTCCGTGGAAACCGCTGTCTCGGCCATGAAGCAGGGCGCCTACGACTTCCTTACCAAACCGGTGGACTCGGAGCACCTCATTCTTGTGCTGCAGCGGGCGCTGGAAGAGTCCCGGCGGCGGTGGCGGTTCGAAGCACTGTCGCAGTCACAGGGTGGGGAGCCCGATCTGGTCGGCTCCAATAGGGCGTTCCTTGAGGTAATCGCCCGGGGACGCGCCGTGGCCCCGACGGAGACCACCGTGCTCGTCCTTGGTGAGAGCGGCACGGGAAAGGAGTTGTTGGCACGACTCATTCACCGGCACAGCACGCGCCGCGACAGCGTCTTTGTCCCGGTCAACTGCGCCGCCATTTCCGCGTCCCTGGCGGAAAGCGCCCTGTTCGGACACGAGCGGGGGGCGTTCACGGGAGCGCGGGATCGCCACCGCGGGTGGTTCGAGCTCGCGCACGGGGGGACCCTCTTCCTGGACGAAGTGGGCGACCTCGATCCCTCGCTTCAGGGCAAGTTCCTCAGAATCCTCGAGGATGGCACCCTTCAGCGTGTCGGCGGCTCCCAGTGGGTGAAAGTTGATGTCCGGGTGATCGCGGCAAGCAACCGCGACCTCAGCGCCGACGTGGCGTCGGGCCGATTCCGGGGTGATCTCTACTATCGTCTGGCGGTGTTCCCGCTTGCCCTCCCGCCATTGCGGGACCGGCTGGACGACATTCCGCCGCTGGCCAATCATCTCTTGAACCGACACGCGGCCATGCTGGGGCGGGGATCGCTCGCCCTGAGCGATGGCGCGCTGGACCTGCTGACACGGTATCACTGGCCCGGGAATGTGCGGGAGCTGGCTAACGTCCTGGAGCGAACCGCAATCCTCTCCCGTGGACCCGTGATCACGCCGGAGATGCTGCCTGCCCTCCAACCGCTGGTCGCCATGGCAGCCACCACCAGGCGGGACGAGGACCTCCCGTCGCAGGTCGCCGCGGTAGTGGAACGGGTCGAGCGGGAGGCCATCCTTCGCGCATTGGAGAGAACCTCGGGACGGCGGAACGAGGCCGCACGGCTCCTGGGGATCACCTACCGGACTCTGCTCAACAAACTCAACGCATATGGCATGGACCCCCAGAAGGGTTCCCCAGGCTTTCGTGGAGGTGAATCATGACCGTTGATCCCGCGACCCTCAAGGGCCGAGACTTCCTGCTGACCGCCGACTGGGCCCGGCCCGAACTGGAGGTCGCGCTGGACTGGTCCGCCCGGCTCAAGGAAACCCGCCGGCTGGGGATGCCCCACCGGATGTTGGAGTCGAAGACCGTGTTCCTGGTGTTCTTCGATAAGTCGACGCGAACCAGGAACTCCTTCGAGGCGGGGATCACGCAACTGGGAGGCCACGCCCACTTCATCGCCGCGGAGACCTCCCAGATCGCGCATGGCGAGAGCCCCAAGGACATGGGGATCATTCTGTCCACCTATGGTGAAGCCATCGCCATACGGCACGACCTCTTTCCCGGCGAAGGCCAGTCGTACATGCGCGAGGTCGCGCACCACGCATCCGTTCCAGTCCTGAACATGCAGTGCGACGTGGATCATCCCTTCCAGATGCTGGCCGACCTCATGACCATCCAGGAGCAGTTCGGGCGCGACGTCCGGGGATTGAAGGTTGCGGTGAGCTGGGCATACGCGCCATCCTACGCCAAACCCCTGAGCGTGCCGCAGGGTCTGCTCATGCTCCTGCCGCGCTTCGGCATCGATGTCGTTCTCGCCCACCCGCCCGAATACACGCTGCTGCCTGAGGCTTTGGAGCTGGCGCACAGGGGCGCCGCGGAAGGCGGAGGCCGCATCACCGTCGCCTCTTCGATGGAGGAGGCTGCGGAGGGTGCCCACGTCGTGTATGCCAAGAGCTGGGGCGTCGCGGACCTGATGAAGAAGCCCGAGGAGGCGCTGGCGCTGTCGAGGAAGTATGCGCACTGGATCTGCGACGAGCGCATCATGCGCATCGCGGGCCCCGAGTCGAAGTACATGCACTGCCTGCCGGCGGACCGGGGCAACGAGGTCAGTGATGAGGTGCTCGACGGGCCGCGCTCGATCGTCTACCCGGAGGCCGAAAACCGCCTCCACACCTGTAAGGCCATCATGGCGCTGGTGATGTAGACAGGGTACAGATCCATTGAAACGGGCTCGCCTGCCCGGTGGCAGGCGAGCCCGGCATGTTCGCGGCGAGTCACTCTCCGATGCGAGGCGGAAGGTAGTCCGCGCAGGGATCTACCGGCTCGGCGAACGGACTCTGCCAGCCCGTCTCGAAGTAGTTGCCCACCGTGGCAGGAAGGCGGCCTCCCGAGATGAACACGCTGAGGTTGCGCGATCCGTGAAACCCCTCGCCGGTCCAGTTCGACGTGCCGATCCAGCAGAACTCGTCATCAGCCACCGCATACTTCGGATGCTCGACCCGCGCATACGGAATGAAGCCGCCCGACCACTCCGGAAGGTTGCTGAACCGCACCTCGATGCCGGGTGTGGCGGCCAGGCTCTTCACATAGGGCAGAGAGCCGGAACGCTTGTTCCAGTTCGACAGCATCAGGCGCACGCGGACGCCCCGGGCGGCCGCACGCTTCAGGGCGCCCTCCAGCGCTTCGTGATACTGCCTCCCGCTGACGGGGTCGAACGTGAGGACCTGGGCGCAGAGGGTTTTCGATGCCGAGTCGATGAGCGCGACCAGCAGGGGCTCATCCCACGGGATGCCTGGCGGCAACGCCTGGGGCGGACTGGCGGCAAGCCTCACGACGGCCGTGTCGCCCCGCGAAACCCCAATCCTGAACGGACCGGCTCCCAGAGGAGCTGTCGACGTGACCGAGGCATCGTCCCTCTGACTGCTGGGAGACTCGGCTGCCGTGGTATCCAGCGGACGCCCCAGGGACCAGTCCATCATCAGGATCGACCCGATGGCGGCGGTCATCCCGGGGTGTCGGATCCGGATACCCAGCTCCCTGACGTGCTCCAGGGACCGCCAGTCCCAGTTCTGGGATCCGACGAATAACTCATCCCGGTCGATGGCCATGCACTTGGCGTGGAGGACCCCTCCCCAGAGCCGCTTCACGTCCAGGAGCCGCACCTCTGCGTGCTTCAGCGAAGCAACATGCGCGAGCATCTCGGGGTAGGTTCTCGCGAACCCCGCATCCGCCAGCATGCGAATGGTCACGCCCCGCCGCGTTGCCGATTCCAGCTCCCCGATGACCCCGTCGAGCAGTTCTTCGGCGGTATCCGCGCTGACGTAGAATGTCTCGATCTCAATCAGGGAGTCCGCATGGGCGATCATCTCCCGCCATACCTCGGGGGTGTTCCGTATCAGGGGGTTGTCCAGGGGAGTCTCCACGGGAACACTCTCCACCAGCTCGATGGCGGCTCCGGCAAGGCCGGGCAGTTCAAGTGCCGAGAGGGGCTGGCCGGGAAGGGTGACGAGGAAGGATAGAGCTCCCAGTGGCGCGGCTCCTTGAAGCCGCAGCAGCCTCGGGAGCACCCCGGGACGACCGCCCCACCATCGCGAGGCCTTCCCACGCGTCACTGGGCACCTCCTTCAGGAAACATCACATCGAGAAGCCCCATGCGCCACAATCGCCTCATCAGCACGCGCGCCGATTCCACCAGGTGAGTTGCATCCGCCTGAAGTCCTGCCAGGCGGAGGCACTCCGCCACGCTGCGACGCCCATCCATGAATCTGAACAGGCTGGACTCCAGCGGGTTCAGTGTATCCAGGAACCGAAGCCCCCGGGAGCGGAGCCGCATCCGGTCGATGATGGGGACTGCCTGGCTGAAGTCGGCGGACTCGAAGTCGATGCCATACTGCCCCGGACTCCGGTCATCCCGGCACGCGACGACATAGTGCTGGGTAATGGCGTGGAAGAGCTCCATCGCGCCCCAGACGGCCGGTTCGGGCAGATGACTGATGGCGTCGAAAAGCGGGTTCGCCGGCGAGATGTGGCTATCAGGGTAGTACCACTCGTTGTTGGCCCACCGCTGGAAACGCAGGCCCGCCGACTCGATGAGCCTCAGCAGCCCGTCGACGGTGTAGTCGACATCGCGCCGGTTCAGGAAGGTATCGACGAATGCGGCGTCGTGGGTCAGCCCGTACGCCGAGAGAAACCGATGGGCCGGGTGGTGAGGGCCCAGCGCGGCAGTGGCGCCACGCACCGCGGCCAGCCCGTGATCATCCTGCTCGATGCCTAGCACCCGGAACAGGG
>JALOPK010000033.1 GCA_025453925.1 Candidatus Eiseniibacteriota bacterium
TGGGCTTACGATCGGCGATGATCCCGACGAGGCGCGCACCAGAGCCCTGTCGGCGGCGTTCGGAGTTGTCACGCCTCCGCTCCTCGCCTTCCTCGGAGTGCGGCTTCTAGGTCCCCTGGGTATGGTGGCCGGGCTGCTCTTGGCTATCTCGCCGCTGCATCTCTGGCACAGTCAGGAGGCACGCATGTATACACTGGTGTGCCTCCTGGGTGTCTTCCTGGCGTGGGGCACCGTCGCATGCAGACGAGGGGTGCAGGCGCTGCTTCCCGCGCTGGTCGCGTGCCAGGCCGCGCTCCTGTGGACGCATCATTTCTCGCTCTTCGCCATTGCCGCGTCTTGGGTCATCGTGTTCACCGGGCACCGCGTCTCGGTGCGTCGGGCGGTCATGTGCATTCTGCTGGTCGCCGCGATGTGGTTGCCGGCGGCATGGCTCCTCTCGCGGCAGGTGCTGGTGTTCCGCACCGGGACCTGGCTGGCGCCCCCGTCGCTCGATGTACCGCTGCGGAGCGTCGGTCTATGGCTTGCCGGCGTGCAAGGTGCGGATCATTCGAGGGTGGCCGGGATACCTCTGGCGATCATTCTGGTCGCCTGCGCGGCAATCCCCATGGCCGTGCACGGACTCCGCGATTCCACCGGCCGCGTGTTGGCCGTGTTGTGCGGTGGCACACTGGCGGCCGCGTGGGCTGTTTCCCGCGCAGTACCGGCGCTGGTCCCGGGCCGGTATGACGTCGTGCTCCTGCCTTCGTTTCTGCTGGTGCTGGCCGCGGGCTGGAGCCGTCTGAACAGAGCCGGCAGGGTGGTAACGTTGGCGGCGCTGACGGCGGGTTCCACCCTGGGCATCCTCCACTATCACGGGGAGTATCAGAAGAGCTCGGTGCGCGAGCTGGTGGCGCTTGTGCGGACCCTTGAGCGTACGGGTGACGTGGTCGTCGTGGTGCCCGAAGTCGAGGCTCCCGTGGTTCGCTACTACTACCGCGGGGAACGCCCGGTGCTGGTTCCTCCGAGCTTCGGCCTGGTGGATCGTGTGGATTACGCAGACTATGGTGCGCGATGGTCCAGCGACGCCGAGGCCCGTGAGCTGGCGGATCACTGCTGGGAGTCGACGCCTGCGGGAGGACGGATTCTCCTGCTCTACTCTCCGTATCGAGCCACGGCACACTTCAAGGGATGGCTCATGCGGGCTGCCTCGTACACACGGGTCGCGAGGAGGGTCTCCGGGTCGGGGTCGGTGGAATTGGCGATCCTGGAGCGTGCGTCTCCCGCCATACCGACGGAGTTGCTGAATGCTCGGCCTTCACTGTAGGCGGCAGTCCGTGGACGGGCCGCGTGTCCCGCTTCGCAGGCACCTTGGGGAGAACGCACTACTCGTGCTTGTTCCCGTCGTCCTGTCTCTGCCCTTCCTTGCCGAACCGCTGGCGCGCGACCAAGGGTACTTCGCCTATGGAGGATGGCGAATGCATCGGGGCGAGTGGCCCTACCGTGATTTCTGGGCGAACACGTTCCCCGGGGTGTTCTGGTGGTACTGGCTGATGGAGACTGTGGCAGTGGTGCCGCGTCCGGTGTGGAATGGCCTGGTGATCGGCTTCACGTCGCTGATTCTGGCCGGCGTTGGGAAGACGCGAAACGTCCCTGGCGGTCTCGCCTACGGGATCGCCTGTCCTCTGTTGCACCGGTTCTGGGACATGGGCCAATCCGAACACCTGCTCAACCTCCTAATGGCCGCCAGCCTGCGCACTTCACGCCCCGTTCTGAGCGGCGTGCTGTTCGGTGCCGCGTTGCTGACCAAGCCGGTCGCGCTGCTGTTCGCACCGTTGTTCACTGGAGCTCGCTGGGGATATCGGACCCTCGGCGTCTTCATCCCGCTGGCAGTCTGGACTGCGGCGTATGCGCTTGTTGCTGCTCTTCCTCGAGTCCTCGATGACCTCGTGGTATTCAACATTGGATACGGGTCGAGCAGGTGGAGTGCCGAGCTGGTAGGCCGTGTCTGGAGGGCCGCCCTGAGCTGGGCTGCGCCGCTCTGGCCTGCTGTCGTCCTGGCCGTCTCCTCGCTCCGGCGCGGCGTGAATCGCATGGGCGTGTGGTTGGTCCTGTCTCTTCTGGCGGTTGCCCTGCAGGGCAAACTCTTCAGCTACCATTGGATACTCCCTCTGGCTCCGCTCCTGAGTCTGGCGGGGCGAGGGTGGTCCGATGTCCGCGGGATGCGATGGCACGTTCGGGGGTTGCTGCTGGCCATCGCGCTGGGGCCGTTCCTGGCGATGCCGGAGGTGCTGGTGGATACGTGGTATCCCGCTGTGTATGAGGCGTGGCGTGGAGTGCGGTACACCGCAGGATTCATGTCACGTGAGGAATACCTCTCCAGCTTTGGTTCGAAGCCTCGAGGCGATTTTGCGGCCCTGGAACAGGATCGGGTCGCCCGAGAGCTGACGCGCCGGGGCTACCGGACGGCGTTGGTCTGGGGGTTCGAGCCGGGCCTCAACTACCTGGCACGGATTCCCTGCCCGATGCGTTATGTCGTTGACTTTCCATTGACCTTTGTGCCGGGGTCGGGCCGCGCGCGGGAGGAGAGAGCTGCACGCCGCAGCGATTTCCTCGATGAGTTCGGACTCCGGAGTCCCCAGTGCGTGGTGGTAGTGCACGACGACTCGAACCCGGTGGAGACCGTGGACTCCTACCGACAGATGCAGGGTTTCCCTGGATTCGCGGAGCGTCTTGTCGCGGACTACTCGGGCCCCGAACGGATCGGTTCGTACTCGTTGTGGGTGCGACGGTGAAAGCGCGCTGTCTGGTTTTTGCCTGTACGTTGTGCGTCATCTATGTTCTCTTCTTCAGCTTCGCGGAGGGATGGAACGGCCAGAGCCGTTGGGCCTTGAGCCTTGCGCTGGCGCGCTCGGGAAGTACGGCCGTCGATGAGTTCATCGGGGAGAGCAGGGACGTGTGTCTATCTCGCGGTCACTTCTATGCCGCCAAAGCCCCCGGTATCGGATTGCTCGGCGCCCCGTTGGTGTGGGGTGCCGACCGCATAGTGCCGTCTCGATCCCCGTCCGCCGAAGTCGCCAAGCGGTTCCTGGTGCGGATGGTGCTGGTGTCGATGCCCGCGGCCATGATTGGGATGATTCTCTGTAGATCCGGCTTGCCTTCGGCGGGGCTGGCCGCCGCCGCCTGTTGCCTGGGAAGCCCGGTCATGCCCTACGCCACCCTCCTGTACGGTCACGTTCCCTCTGCGCTGGCACTGCTGGGGGCCTGGAGGCTGGCGGCCTCGCGGGCGTTTGTGCCGGCGGGGATCGCGGCCGGTGCCGCCATCGCTGTCGACTACCTTAGCGGAGTAGGCGTGGCATTCCTGCTCCTCGTGGTCGCGTGGGAATCACGACGTGCGCTCTCTCGGATGCTTCTCGGTATGCTTCCGGCCGGCCTCCTGGTATGTCTGTACAATCTTGTTTCGTTCGGCACGCCCCTGGCGACGGGGTACGAGGGCCTGGCGGATGAGGAGTTCGCGGCCATTGCGTCCCAAGGGTTTCGCAGCGTTGGTGCACCGTCGTTGCGAAACCTGGCAGCCCTGTCTTTCGGGACCTACCGGGGGCTTTTCCTCCTGAGTCCATGGCTGATTCTGTGGTTCGCGGCCGCACTCCGGGCGCGGCGGCCATGGCAGGAGCGGATGATGACCGTTGTACTCCCCGGGGCATATCTCGTCCTTCTGTCGGGGGTGCCCGTGTGGTGGGGGGGCGCGAGTTGCGGGGTGCGGCACGCCATCACCGTCATCCCGTTGATGGCGTGGGCCGTGGCGAGTCTCGACGGACGGTGGCGCACCACGCTCCTGATCTTGGGCATGCTCGCGTCCGCCGCGCAGATCGGCTTCACCGCGACTGAGCCGGAGATGCCCGAGGACGTGCGGTTTCCCCTGGTCGATTTCGTGTTCCCTCACCTCCTGACCGGACGATTCCGGTCGACGATCCTTGCCGCCCTGGGCGCCGGTCCGTGGGTCGCACTCATCATTGCCGGCGCGGCCGGCGTTTCCCTTTGGGGGATGGCGTGGCGGGACGGGAGTTGTTGGGCGGCGGGACGGATCATATCTTGGCTGCGACGTACGATTCACCATGGGAGTTCGCTGCGGAGGATCCCGTGAGTAGATCCGTGGTGCTGATCGTCGAGGATGACCCCGACGTTGCATCGTTCCTCGAAACCACGCTGGGGGATGATCACGAGACGCGGGTGGCTGCTGACGGCAGGTCAGCCCAGAAGTTGCTCGATCGGATCACGCCGGATCTCATCGTGTTGGACGTTCGACTCCCCTTCGTTTCCGGCGTGGAACTCTGTCACATGATTCGAAGCTCCGAACGCCTGCGTTGCACGCCAATTCTGGTTGTGACCGCATTCCCGGACTCGGCTGAAGTCAGCAGGATTCGGCAGATGGGAGTTGAGCGGATACTGTCGAAACCCGTCACTCCGAGGCGTCTGAGAGAGGCTGCACACGCCATACTCCGCGGCCCTGGCCCCACGGCCGAGGTGTCGCTCGCCTAAAGGGCACTTCCGCACCTGTGTCCGAAACCGCTGCAGTCGGCAGTGGCATACGGGCCCGCAAGGTCCGGCGGGAGCACCCTTGTTGAACCCATGCCGGAGTGGCTGGCGCATCGTCTTGTGTGGGCACACCTGCCCGAGGAGGACCACTGAATGCTCAGACTTGTAGAATGTGTCCCAAACTTCAGCGAAGGAAGGAACCAAGAGGTTATTGCCGCCATCACTGGCCAGATTCGCGGAGTCAGCGGCGTCAGTTTGCTGAATGTAGATCCCGGAGCCGACACCAACCGCACGGTGGTGACCTTCGTCGGGCCGCCGGATGCGGTGGAAGAAGCGGCCTTTCGTGGGATACGGAAGGCCGCCGAACTCATCGACATGTCCATCCACAAGGGTGAACACCCCCGCATGGGTGCCACGGATGTCTGTCCGTTCGTTCCGGTCTCGGACGTGACCATGGAGGAATGCGTGAACATCGCCCGGCGGCTCGGTGATAGGGTCGGCAACGAACTCGACATTCCCGTTTACCTGTATGAGCACGCCGCAACGTCGGAGTCCCGAAGGAGCCTGGCCGACATCCGCAAGGGTGAGTATGAAGGCCTGGCCGAGAAGCTCATCGATCCGGAATGGCGACCCGACTATGGGGCGCCTCGCTTTAATGTGAGATCCGGTGCGACCGTGATCGGTGCCCGTCAGTTCCTTATCGCGTATAACGTGAACCTGAACACCAGGGACAAGCGCCTGGCCAATCGGATCGCTTTTCGTATCCGCGAGGCCGGAACCGCCAGGAAAGACGCTGCCGGCAATACACTCCACGATGAGAAGGGTGAGGTGGTCCGCACCCCGGGCACGCTCAAGGCCGTGCGGGCCGTCGGGTGGTACATCGAGGAGTACGGCTGCGCGCAGATCTCCATGAACCTCCTGGACTACACGACCACCGCCGTTCACCATGCATTCGACGAGGTCTGCCGTCAGGCGGACGCTCTGGGGGTCCGAGTGACCGGGAGTGAGCTTGTCGGGTTGATACCCCGGGAGGCAATCCTGGAATCGGGAAGGTACTTTCTCCGGAAGCAGTCGCGGACTGCGGCCGTACCTGAACGCGAGTTGATCCACGCGGCCGTGCGGAGTCTTGGACTCTCGGAACTCTCCCCTTTCAGGCCTGAGGAGCGTGTCATCGAATACGTGATCGCGCCAAAGGAGAAGAAGCTCGTCGCACTTCCGGTGGCCGATTTCGTTGATGAAGTGTCCATGGATTCGCCTGCACCTGGCGGTGGAACGGTTGCCGCTCTCGCCTCCGGCATGGGTGCCGCTCTCGTCGCGATGGTTGGCGCCCTCACCGCGGGCAAGAAGGGTTTCGAAGATCGGCTGCCCGAGATGGAACGACTGGGAATGGAGGCCCAGGCGCTGAAGGACAGGCTGATCGGCGATTGCGACGAGGATACCAAAGCATTCAACAGAGTGCTGGAGGCCGGTCGCGGGAAGCCTAAGAATCCGGTCGAACAGGGGAATCAGGCCCGAGCAGTGGATGAGGCCACGAAAGGCGCCACCCTCGTGCCTCTGGGGGTCCTTGAGAGAAGCATGCGCGTTGTGGAACTGGCCGCTCAAATGGTGGAGCGAGGGAACCCCAGCAGCCTTTCTGACGCGGGAGTCGGAGGCCTGATGGCGGCCGCAGGCGCGGAAGGCGCCTACCTGAACGTCCTGATCAACCTCCCCGGCGTGGCGGACCGTGAATGGGCAGCCGCGACGCTGCAGCGAGCCAGGGAGTGCATCGCAGCGGTTCGTGAACGGTCCGCCGCCCTGGGTGCAGCCGTGGCCCAGCGACTTGAGTCGCGATGACGGGGCTGCGTTGTGGCCGCCTGTTATCCGGGAGCTGAAGCCGGCCGCGGGCTGTGTCCCTGGGAGTTCGCCGCCGCGTGGGTCATTGCGGCCGCTATGGTCGGGGGGGGGGCACTCGTGGCGGGGTCGACTGCCATCTCGTCGGCCTCCGTTCCCGCGCGTGTCCTCCTTATCGGCCTGGCGGGAACGGGGCTCCTGCTCGTCACTGCCGTTTTGCTGGTACTCGCCTCCGGGGCGAGCGAGAAGCGGCTGTTGCCGCTTGATATCGTCCTGGTTCGGGCGCTTTCCTGCTGGCACTTCAGGCTTGCATGCCCGATCGGCCGGATTATCGGTGGAGCCGACGAGGATTTGAGGAGCGCCTTCCTCGCGCTTCAGAACCGTCTGGTTCTCTCGTGGCGGGGTCGCCGCAAGGTCTCCCGCCTTCTCGTTCTCCTGCCCCAATGCCTTGAGGCGGGGGTGCGGGCGCGCATCGAGAGCCTTCTGGAGTGCTATGAGTGCTCGTGGGATGTGGTGAAGGGAGGGTCCGAAGCGCTGGCAGTCGTCAAGGGAACACTCCCCGACGGGTTGCTGGCGGTGGCCTGTGAGCGGGATCTCCTCCACGGGCTCATGACCGTGGGAGGAAGTGTGCCGTGGGTGGTGGTGCTTCCCAATATCCAGGGCGAAAGACCGTGTCGGTCCACCGGGGTCGATCTCGACAGGCTTGTGCAGACAATGGACAGGCTTGCCGAACCGAAGGCGCCAGGCCAGGGAGCCGGCCGGGGCAACCGGCTTCGGTGGAATGACACGTGTGAGCACGCGGCGCAGGGTGACGCGCGGGTGTCGCGTCCGGCAGGCGCCGTTACGGAAGGAAGGGCTGAACGCGGCGACCGAACACGGTCCGCCGACGAAGGTCCACGACCCGGCGAAGTGCCTGGGAGTGATGCAGCATGAAGAGGGTCTCTGTCCATCTTGACTACGATACGATTCACGAGGTCCAGGACGTGGGGTTGACGCCGAGTCTTCTCTCGCAACGCGTGAAGTCGGCCGCCATGGTCCTCGGGCACATCGGCGGCACTTTCTGCCATGCGGAATGGGCGAAGTACCCCGCATCCTGTCGCGAGGCCTTCGAGGCAGAGGGGTGGTCCTGTGGCGAGCCTCTGGCCACCGCCGCAGGGTGGACCACCCTGAAGGACGAGTTGGCGCGGGACCGCGGCATGGTCCAAGAACTCACCGTAATCATGGCTTCATCGAACCGAGGGTTGGCATCTCGGGCGAAGGAACTCAGGGAGTCCGCGGCGGAGGTGGTGTTCTGGTTCGCCGGCACGGGCCCCTGGCCTTCCGCACAAGGATGGGATCGGACAGACTCGCTGACCCGGGTCCTTGGTCTCTCCGAGGGTGGCGTGTGCCTGGTCGTCGATGTGCAGGGGCTTGTTGAATCCTCCTGGTCGGTCCAGGGCATGGTTGATGTCGAGTCTCTCCTTGATGCGCTGGGGCTCGCGGTCGGTCGAATGGGGGCTGTCTCGGGCAGAGTCGCTCTGGCGGACTGGCATACACTCCCGGTGATGCGGAACAAGGACGGAGATCCCATCACCAACGAGGCCGAGGCGCTCTTTCGCAAGGCGGGGTATCTCACCCCGGTGGTTCCGCCCCTCGTGCCGGGCCAGCCTCTTCCGGAAGACGCAGCGAAGGCCCTCGAGCGCCTGGGTCACTGTCGGGATTTGCTCATTGTGGGCCGCGGCCCCGTGGCTGCGGCCCTGGCTCGGTCCCGCGAATCGAACTCGGACTCCATCCACTTGTGGTCCGACGAGCGTCCGGACACTCCCGGTTGGGTGGCGTGGCAGCCCATCGCCGACGCACTGCGCGCGTCAGCGGGGGCCTCGCGCCCCCTGTCGACAAGTGAAAGAAGCCTAATGCCTGGAGTGTGGGCCCGAGTTGGCTTGTTCACGGATCGTGCCATTGCGGGAATGGGCGCCGAGACGATAGCCGCCGGCGATCTGGTCGCCGCTTTGTTGAGCGGCATGTCATTCGTACGGCGCCCCGATCAAGCCCTCGCCCTGATTAGGGAGGCGGTCTCTCGTGGGACTCTAAGGGAGGTCGACGGGACTCGGCCTGATGAGCAGCGGTACGTCATCAACGATGAGGACCCGGGTCTCGCCTTCATCCGAGATCTCCTCAAAGCGTTGATCGAGATGCTCGGGGAGGGACCGGGAGAGGGTCAGGGGGTTCCTGTTCCCCAGGTGTTGGATGGGCTGTCGACCCGCCTCACTACAGGTGAAGGGGGAACTCGGGACCCGCGCGTGTTTCTAGCCTGGCTCAATCTGCTCGTGGACGAAGGCATTCTCCTTCGGTTTCCCGGAGCGGCAGCGGACGGTACCGAGGGTGCGTCCCGTCTTGCATTCTCTCCGGCTCCACTGAAGGATGTCGAAGTGCCGGCCCCCTCTACGGGTCATGCCAAGGCGCACATCCCTCCATCGCGTCCCTCTCCTGTCCGCGTCCCCCCACGCCTGAGAGAACACCTGATCATCGTTCTCGACAACTACTCGGTCCGCCACGGCAAGTCGGCCGCGCCTCTTTCCGTTGTTCGCAAAGCACTCTCGGAGTACGGCGGCAACCTGGTGGAAGCTGCGGTTCGCGAGGGTATACGCTCCGGAGATCTCCAGCCCCTCAAAGGCGCACCGGGAACCCTTGCCATCAGCCAGCAGTCCAAGTTCGCCCAGCTCGTCGTCGGCCGGAAGAACAAGGCAGTGTCCGCGCTCAAGCGCATGGCGCCCATGGGGCAACCCATCAGCGAAGCACGGATCCGGAGCACGTTCTCCGATTCCCTGAAGGTGCGGGATGACGAGGCGGGGGAGTTGCTCAGCCTGCTGCTCAAGGAGCGCATCCTGCGGCGTGAGCCCCAGATCATGACCAGCGGAGGCCCGAGCTACACGCTGGCGCTGGAGGATACGGCGGTGGTGAGGGCTCACGAGCACGCAATGTCACGCGATGCGCGGCGCGGCAGACCCGGCGGGGAGGGGCCTCACGTCAGCGGCCGTGGCCACAGGCCACGGGAGAGACGTCGCCCCTGATGGTCGATCAGCGGGTGATCGTCGGCCGGCGGGAACCCGTCTTCGCCTATCCCCTTCTCGTCGCCGACGAGCTACCTCCACGATGGGCGTGTGATGTGGCTCCAGTCGCACGGTGCCGGGGGAATGCGATCCTGGCGTTTGACGGCGGACTTCCCGCGATGGTGGTGGAACCGGTCGAGGCCGCTCTCCGGGATTGCCTTGGCGAGCGCCTGAGCCTGCACCAGGTTGCGGCCGGCGAGTCCCTCAAGTCAGTTGAGGCTCTACTCGACCTCTACCGTGTCTTCTCGCGGTCCGGGGTGCGGCGGGATGGAATCGTCCTTGCCTTCGGCGGAGGGACCGTTGGTGACACGGTCGGATTCGCCGCCGCCACATGGCACCGGGGAGTTCCCTGGGTGCCTTTGCCGACCACACTCTTGGCGCAGGTTGATTCGGCAATCGGCGGCAAGGTGGGTGCGAACCTCGGAGGCTTCAAGAATCAGATCGGCTCCTTCCACCAGCCGTCCGCGGTGGTGGTTGACATCGGCTGGCTGGCATATTTGCCGGAATCGGCTCTGGTTTCGGGAATGGGGGAAGTCATCAAGTACGCGGTGGGCTTCGATCCCTACCTCTGGGGCCTCCTCGTCTGCCAAGACGGCCCCGTTTCGAGGATGAAACGGGATCTCCTGGCAAGGATCGTTCGGCGCTGTATCGAGCTGAAGGCCCGGCTGGTGGCGCTCGACGAGAGGGACCTGGGGCCACGGCGGCTTCTCAACCTCGGCCACACCTTCGCTCATGCGTTGGAGGGCTCCGGGGCCTGCCTGGATCACGGGTCGGCCGTGGGGTTGGGTGTGCTGGCGGCCAGCCGGCTGGGGATCCGGCTCGGTCTGTGTGACCCCCAGGTGGAGGGCGATCTCGTGACGCTCATGATCAAGCTGGGAATGGCGGTGAACCTTGAAGGATCCGTGCCCGCCGCGCTCATGAATGCTTGGGATGCCGACAAGAAGCACCGTGCGATCGATCAGATCGTCGTCGTGCCGACGGGGCGTGGTTCGTGCCGGGTGGTGCTGTCACCACCCGGGCACATGGTGCGGGAGGTGACCGAGAGCCTGTTCGCACCGTTGTGAGGCGAACTCGGGCGCCGTGTGCGGATCCGCTGGGAAGCCTGCTCCTGCATGGTGCGTCCCATTGTCAATTCAGGCCGGGATGGCGAAACTGGCAGACGCACGGGACTTAAAATCCCGCGGGCTTTGCCCGTGCGGGTTCGATCCCCGCTCCCGGCACCAGCGGACGGTGTGCCACTCCGCCGATGGTTCCCCTCCAGCGGGGCTGTCCCCGCCGATGTGTTGCGGTTCACGGTGGCGGGCCAGTCGCACCTCGGGGAATGCCGTGTTCGCGCCATGGGCGAACACGGCTTCGTCCGTGGCGAAGCCCGTCCGGGGCAGGTGCGTCTCGGGCTGGGCGGCGTCAGTCGTCCGTGGCAGTCACACGGTAGAAGTGCTGTTCGCCTGTGATCGTCACCGTCCAGGTCGCGCCGAGGAAGACTCCCGAGAGATCTTCAGCGAACGCGCCGTAGGGTCCAGGAGCGGAGTAGACCCGGTAGGTCGTGGCCCCTGGAACCGGATCCCACGTCAGCAGGATCTGGCCCCCGTTGCGCACGATACTGACGATGGGAGCCGAAAGACCTCCGACCAGGAACACATGCGGATCCGGGGCACCGATGTAGGGGTGGCTGGCGCGGCGACCGGACTGATCGGCGGCATGGATGTAGTAGCCAATCTGGGTACCCGGCATCTGAGCCGGGATATCGGCGACCCACGTGGTTCCGCTGGTATTGGTCATCGCCAGCCGGGAATAGGGACCACCGTCGACCCGGTAGAGCAGGGCCACCGAATCCGCGATCACGCTCTGGCCGCTGCATGCTTGGATCGTCGCCTGGATTTCATAACGGTCATTCACCCGCACCGTGCCTACGAGGGGAAGATGATGGATGTGGAGCATGCCTCGGTCGGCAATACCCATCGCGCGGCAGTGAAGGGCGTCGGTGGATTCCCAGGAACCCGTGAACCCCAGCACCTCATAGCCGGGCATCGCGGCCTGATAGGAGGCGATGGCGTCGTCATCCCATGAACTGCCAGTAATCGGCACAAGGACCTTGTTGTTCAGAATCAGCGAGTTGGTGTAAGGCTGGTTGCTCGTGGTGGTGTATACGCGGTAGATCTCGAAGGGCGTGCCGTAGGCCGAGGTCTGGGCCTCGAAGTAGTCCACCGTGGCCTCGATCTCGTCGTACTGGGGAGGGGTCGACGTCACACTACGGATGAGAATCTTGTCGACATCAAGAAACTTCCCCCAGCAGTCGATGTGATCAATGTATGTATTGTTCGGATCCTCGACGACATGGTAGGTGGAAACGCCTAAGTAATCTTCCACCCTGTCGGCGATCTGCTGGTGCGTCAGGCCGGAGTTCTCTGACCACACCAGTGTCGTGGAGGCCGAGATACCCATGCCGTCGGTCATGTAGTTACCTCCGGTATGGGTCAGTTGCATGCCGTACCAGGGTATGTCCATGAAGTTCGCCATGGCCACGGGGATGTCGTCATCGTTGGGACGAGGCCGGTTGTAAGGGAAATCCACAATGCAGACCTGGGTGCTTCCATTGGTGATGAACCACGGGCCGTAGTCTCGCGACCAGTAGGAGTCCGTTGCATGGTAGAGGAAGTTGCAGTGGTTCAGATTGACGCCGGCGGCGGCGTACGTGTTCCGCACCGTGTTCTCCTGGCTCGAGCCCGTCACTATCGTCGTGACCATCACGTCTTCAGCCATCTCCCTTATGATGCTCGTGGAGATCCCAAAGGGGTAGCGTATCAGCACCCCCTCCATGTGCTCGAATTCGGCGATGTTCCGCACCGGGCCACTAGGGGGAGACGTCGGTACGAAGTCACGCCCGATCTCATCTTTGCGGGTGCGTTCCTCCGGCGTCATCCAGTGGGGCAACGAGTGCGGGTTGGCTTCCATCCATTCGCGCGTGCGACGCTCCAGGTCGGTTTCGGCGGAGGCCAAGGCAACGGAGAGGGCAATTATGAGAAGCAGGAGTTGGTTCATCCGTGAGTACCTCGCGGGAGAGGCTGGATCTTTGAGCGTTCTGCGCCAGGCAGGACTCGATACTGATCAAGGCGCGAATATAGGAGCAACTCAGGCTCGCGTCGCCTGAAATCCTCGCTGTTCGTGGGGCCGCACCAGGACCCGCAACGGCGGAGAGGCGGACCTTGAGGACCATCTTGCCATTAGCTTCGTAGACCATCGTCCGATCCGCGCACGGAGGAGGCGAGCGAGATGTTGAGCACGGGAAGCACGGCCGGAGTCCGGCCGGTGGACTGGGCTCTCGCTCCCCGAGCGGGTTTCGGGGGAATGCCGGAGGAGGGAAGCGGAGTGAGGCCCGAGTAGATTGTCTCGACACGAGTTTGGGCCGAGGGTGAGCCCTCTCCGGGAGACCGGTAACCGCCGAGTTACCGGTTCGGCCGACGAGGCCCGGCCGCGCCGCTAGGAGCATGGCGTCGTGGCGCGTTCCAATGCGGAAAGCCACGCGTGGGCTTCCTCGTACGAATCACCGCACATCTCAGGGGTGGGCCTCAGGCTGACACACACGGCGGGACGGTCTGGCAGCCCGATCAGGCGACAGTGGTTGTCGCGCGTGAGCTGCACGCAGCGAACGCCGGCGGCTTTGCCGGCCGGCATTCCCGGAATGGGAGATGAAATCGAAAGGGCGACACAGCAGGCACCACACCCGGCACGGCACTTCATGGGTGCGGTCAGCCTTCGGCGGGTGCGCGTTCGTCTGGTGCCGCGGGCATCACGCCTCACTCCCCGCGGACTCCTGCAACTCGGCATCTCCTCGCAGTTGAAGCCGTTTCCACCACTCCGAAGGATCGGCGCGATTGGCGATCTCCACCACGGTTTTCGCTGAGGTGGTCTTGAGGCGCGGCCGTAGGCTCTCTATCCATCCTTGTGCATCCGTGTTGCCGCGCACCACCAGCTCTCGTGCCGTGAATGCAATCTCCAGGATTTCGGCATCCTTGGCGATGCGCCCCGCCTCGGTGTCGGCATACTCGACATCCCTCCACATCCTCAGGATCTCCGGGCCTCCCGCTTCGAGCCCGATAACCTGATCGCGCGCCGCCCGGATCTCGTCCAATGTCACGTACCGTCGTTGGACCGTGTCGGCATCACCGGTCCGTGCTTCGTGCATGTCATGGAAGAGAATCATCGTGGCGATCCGATTCGGGTCGGAATACCCCTCCCTCATCGCAAGCAAGTACCCCAGAACTGCGGCACGAAACGAGTGTTCCGCCACGCTCTCGGGGTGTTCGTCTATCCGCAGCCAGCCGTGGCGGGTTTCACGGCGGAGTTGGCCGAGCTCGAAGACGAATCGCACGATCTCCGTGTCGGCGGGGGGAAGAACGGTCTCAGACATCGAGGCTCCTTTGCGGATCCAGGTGGTCATCGGGTCTGGCGGGTCGGCAGCAGGGGGGCGCGCGGGGATGAACACGTGCGGTGTTCTCCAGTCAGAGGCGGAGCAGCCGCCAGTTGCGACGTTCCTCTCCGGCCCTGTGCTATCGGGCTGGCGGAGGGACGAGCAAGACCGGCATGCCCGGATAGACGGCCTCGTACAGGGTGAGCCCCTGCTCGCCAGTCATCGACAGATCCAAAGAGGCCCCTCCCAGTATGATATCCACTGTCCGCTCGACGCTCTTGGACTGGTTTTCCAAGCCTCCGACCGCACTCCCCTCGACATCGGTGCGAACCTCCATGAACGCACGATCGCCGAACGAGAGCAGAAAGCGCTCCGGGAGGAGGCGTTGGAGCGACGCCGGGTCCGCATTGAGTGTTCTGCTCACGATCTCCAGGGTCTGGGCCGGGATCTTCTCCTGGCCCCCATAGAGATGTTTCCAGGCCACCACACGGATCGACCGACCTTCCTCACCAAGGAAACGCCGGGAGAAGTCCACTCCGTCGGGATCCCCATGGGGCGATCGCATCGGGCATGACCATAGCGGGGTGCCTCGGCGCTTCAGGGCGGTTTCGCGGCGCGCGAAGTCAATGAGCAGATAGAGACTGTCGGTTGACGCGAGGGCGATCTCGGACTGCAGGAAGCGGTACTCCGCCTCTGCCTGGGTGCGCCCGATCGTCGCTTCGCCTCGCCCGGTCTCGCGGCTGCGCCCACCACACGCGGTGAGAGCGCTGAGCGCCGTGCAGACCACGACCAGGCACCGTCGCCAGCGCCAACGCGATCTCATGGAGGCGGGGCGTGGGTCAGAAGATGTAGACCGGTGTTCCGATCCTGACTCTCTCATACACATACTTCAAATCGTCCGCGCCGAGCCGGACGCAGCCGTGAGTGACGCTGATGCCAAGGAGGCGTTCGTACAGGGTGCCGTGGATGAAGTAGCCATCGCCGAATCCCATGGCGAAATCGCCGAGCATCTCCTCATCATACCGGTCGGCCTCCTTCTTGGGGATGGATTCCTTCTCCTCGATGAACGCCCAGTCGGGTTTGCGCCACCATGGATCGGCCAGCTTGCTGTTGATCTTGAAAGTCCCCCGCGGCGTTCTGAAGACCCATCGGCGATTGGTGAGGGTGTCGACCACCTCATGGCCGGCTCCGGTGGAGCAGCCGGCATGAAAGATGAGCGAGTCAGCGGTGCGGAGGTAGAGCTGGTTGGCATGGGTATCGATGACGACGTAGGTACCCTTCGGTGTGAGGCGACTGACTGTCTTGCGCAACCGGCGAAGCTCCCGCTCGAGGGACGGATCGTTCAGGGAATCGGGAGACGATAGTGCTGCCGCCCACGCCGGGATCGCCTCCGGAGTCCGCCGGCAACCCCGGGCGGCAAGTGCGACCACGACACCCATCATGACGAGGGCCGCACCCGCGAACACGGCGACCAGCCGCTTCCCCGCGATCACGGCGCCTCGTCCCATATGCGCACGATAGTGACCGGCGTGCCCACCGCCACCTGGCTGATCAGGTGGTCCATGTCCTGGTTCGATAGGGCGACGCATCCATCCGTCCAGTCCTTGGCTTGCCCTCCCTCGCCATGAACTTCGATCAATCCGCCGATGTTTGCATGGGGGGAAATGACGCCACCATTCTTGTTCTCCAGGAAGCGCTCTCTGTCGGCATCATTGGGGTAGTTGAGTCGCAGGGCCTTATGGAACTTGCTGCCCCTGGCGATGACGTGGGTGATCCGATACTTCCCCTCGGGAGTTGCTCCATCACCGGCCTGCATCTTCTGCCCCGCGGAGTTGTATCCAAGCTCGCAATGATACGCTTGTGTCACGTGTCCCGCCCGCAGCAGGTAGAGCAGGTGCGCGTGCTTGTCCACGACGATCGCATGTGACCCTGATGCCTTTGACTTCCTCACGGTGTCCCGTGCCCACGCGCGCCAAGTTTCGAGCTTCCCCGAACGCTCGTAGGCGTGCTCGTCCATGATCCTGACCAACTCTTCCACCGCCTGCTGCGCGACACCGAATGCATCAGCGGCCCCATCGTACTCCCGTGACGACAGAAGGGCCGTACCTTTCTGCAAGGCGATCTCCGCAGATGCGTGGGCACGTTCCGCAGCATACACCACGAGAGATCCATCCAAGGTTCTCCGCCATGATGCGAGTTCCTTCTCGAGTTTCTCCTGCAGGCCCCCGAGCGTGGCATGCCGCTCGGCCACGAATGCTTCGGCCTCGGATCCCGCCTCCCGCGCCGTCTCGTGGGCGGAACGGTAGAGCGAATCAGCCATCTCATAGTCTCGAAGGAATGCGAGGCGTCCTTTCTGGCGGGCGCTTTCCAGATCTCCTGCACGCAAGAGGCAGACCGCGGTATCGTACTTTCCTGCGGCGAACCTGTCGGCCTCAGCTTCGACTGCGTAGCCCAGCGACGCCTTGGCCATCTCCAAGGAACCCAATGGTGGATCCTGGCATGCGACAACGCACCCCCACACCATGAGGGCCGGGTGCAGCGGCACTGCCAGTAGTTGCCGCCAGAGTTTGTGTCCCAAAAGGATTAACCTTCCCGATGGAGGTAGTTGCCAATGGGGGCCCCCGCGGGAGGGCCCCCATGAACATCGCCGCGACGTAGTCGTCGCAGTCGCTACTTGTTACATCTTCTTCGCGAATGCCGCCTGGAGTTCGGTGATTATCCCGCGCACCTTATTCTGAACGGCATCCATGCCGGCCTTGGCGGCCATGTACTTGCCACCGTCGAAATCGGCCTTGGCCTGTTCGAATGCCGGGATCCTTCCCCCTTGGTGCCTTCTCGAGTACCACGTTGGCCGAATCGAGGAGAGCCTGAGTCTCGCCGAGCATCGCCGTGAGCTCTGCCTTCATCCGCTCTTTCTCGGCGATGGCTTGGGCCTTGGCCTTCTCCGCCATTGCCTGAGCCGTGACGTACATCTGCGTCGCCTTGCCGTAGCTCCTGAACAGACCGAACTTGGAGTCTTGCTCCTTCTTGGCATCCTGCGCGGCATTCAGTGAATCAACCGCCATCTGGTAGGCCTTGGGGGCATACTCGGGGGCCTCCGCTCCCAGTGCTGCCTGCAGTGCGGCCTCGCTGTTCTGAATCTCGATCACCGGAGCCTTGCTGCAGCCGGTAACCAGAACCAGAGAGAGAGCTGCCACCAGCAGTGATACGCTCTTCATCCTCGTGCTTCCTTTCCGCCGGCTTGTCTTGCTGAGGAGGGCATCACGGGCCCGGCCTACCCGTGTC
>JALOPK010000279.1 GCA_025453925.1 Candidatus Eiseniibacteriota bacterium
CGCCCCCGCTCGGTCTTGAGATTGAGCGAGATGCTGCGCTTGCCGCGGTTTATGGCGAAGAAGTAGAGGCTGGTGCCGTTCTTGAACGGTCCGAACGCCCGGGAATCATCGCCCCGACCCGGTACCTCCACCTTGATGACGTCTGCGCCGAGATCGCTCAGGATCATGGTGCAGAATGGTCCGGCCAGGACCCGGGTGAGGTCCACCACGCGAATCCCCTCAAGCGGTCGCGCCACGTCGACCCTCCTTCTCGATGATGGCCGACACCACCTTCTCAGCCGTGATGGGCATGGACGTGATCCGGATCCCCAAGGCGTCCTCCAGGGCGTTGGCAACCATGGGGGCGGCCGGGAGCATGGGATGCTCCCCGATGCCCCGAGCACCGAACGGCCCATCCGGCTGGGGGGTCTCCACGATGATCGGCACGATCTCATCGGGAATGTCCATGGCCGTGGGAATCTTGTAGTCCGTGAAATTGGGGTTGAGGAGCCTGCCGCGCTCGTCGTACCGCATGTCTTCGTAGAGCACGGTGGCGATACCCTGGACCAGTCCGCCCACGATCTGGGCCTTCACCATGCCGGGGTTGATGGCCTTCCCGGCATCCAGGGCCTCCACCACCTTCCGCACCCGCATCTGGCCGGTTTGGCGGTCCACCTCCAAGGTGAGGGCGGCGGCTCCGACCGTGTAGTGGACATTGGGGTGGCCGCCCTGGCTGGTCTCGGGATCGGACTGAGACGAAGCGAACTCCGGCATGAACATGCCCCGGCCCATGACGGGCCCGCCGCGGTACGTGCCGTCGTGGGTCTGAATGCCGGCGATGACGAAGTCCCGCAACGGGAGCCGGAACTCCGGACGGGTTCGGCAGCGCAGAGACTCGTCCTCCAGGTAGAAACAGTCTCTGGGGATGGCGAACGCTCGCTCCGCCAGGTCCATGATCTGTTCCCGCGCATCGATCGCCGCCCGTTTCACCGCATTGCCGGTGCTCCACGTAATGTGGGATGCCACGGTCTGCCACTCGTAAGGGTTTCGGTCGGTGTCGGGGGTCTCCACGCGGATCTTGTGCGGGGGAACGGTGAGGATTTCCGCGACGATCTGCGCCATGACCGTGAGCAACCCCTGGCCGATCTCCATGGCGGAGATCAGGACATTGATGCTGCCGTCCTCATTGAACTTGAGGAACGCGGTGGACGACGCATTGGGCGGCATGGCGGGCGCCTTCCAGAACAGGGAGAAACCCTTGCCCACCGCCTTCTCCGGCGAAGACGGCTCCACGGCTTCTCCCCACCGGATCTCCTCCGCGACCCGGTCGATGGCTTCCCGCAACCCGTTGGGATTCATGGCCGCTCCGTAGGCGAGAGTGTCACCCTCCCGGATCGCGTTCAGACGGCGAAAGGCTACCGGGTCCATGCTCACGGCGCGTGCCGCCTTGTCGACCACGCTCTCCAGCCCGAACAGGAACTCGGAGTAGCCGAATCCGCGGTACGGGCCGCCCGGGGGGAGGTTCGTGTACACACAGATGGAGTCGATGGAGACGTGCGGTATGCGGTAGGGGCCAGTGGCGGAGAGACCCACGGCGTTCACCACGTTGGCGCCATACTCCACGTATGCGCCGGCATCCCATACCAGGCGGTGGGCGAGGGCCGTGATGGTGCCGTCCCGCGTGACGCCGAGGCGTAGATCGGCGCGCAGACCGAGTCGCTGGTAGGTGTTGTAGAACTCCTGTTCCCGCGACCAGCACACTTTCACTGGCCTCCCTTTCAGCCGGGCGGCCAATGCCGCCGCCAGGATCTCCATGGTGACGCCGGCTTTCCCGCCGAACCCTCCGCCCACGTATGGCGTGATGACGCGGACGTCCTTGTGGCTGAACCCCAATGGTGCCAGGGCTTCGGCGAAGAGGTTGCGCTGCGTGTGGGGCGACTGGGAGGCCGTCCACACCGTGAGGCGGCCCGAATGATCGAAGTACGCGACGGCGCCATGGGGTTCGATGGCGCAGTGGGCGTAGCGGGGGACGGTGAATGTGCCTTCCACCACCACATCGGCCTCGGCGAATCCCTTGTCCACCACACCCTGTCGGGTTTTTCTCCAGTGGGCGATGTTGGTGCCGGCCCTGGGGAAGAACCAGGGGACGTGGGCATAGGAGCCCAGCTCGGGATGTACGAGGCCCGCCCCTTCGTCCAGCGCCTGCATCTGGTCGAAGATCGCGGTGAGCGGTTCATACTCGACGCGCACTCTCGCGGCGGCCCGTGAATACCCTGACCACCCCCGGCATGCCCTCGGCCTCGGATGCATCGATGCCCCGGATGAGCGCGTGGGCGTGGGGGCTCTCTACGACGCAGGCATAGTGGAGATTGGGTCCGAACTCGAGGTCGTCAACAAACTGGGCGGCGCCGGCCACTTTTTCCCGGCCCTCCAGGCGCGGGGTGCTGGATCCGATGAACCGATACTCGCTCATGGCGAACCTCCCGCTGCCATCACCGCATCGATGATGGAGCGGTACCCGGTGCAGCGGCAGAGATTTCCTGCGAGAGCTTCCTTGACCTCCTCCTCGCTTGGGTGGGGGTTGTCCCGCAGCAACTCCGTGGCGGTGAGAATCACGCCCGGGGCGCAATACCCGCATTGGAACGCGTCGAGGGCGATGCACGATTCCTGGAGCGGCGTGAGGCATTCGGCCCCGACCCCTTCGAGGGTGGTGATTTCGTGGCCGGCGACTTCCACGGCGAGAATGAGACAGCTTCGTGCGCTACGTCCATCAAGCAGGACCGTACAGGTTCCGCAGTCGCCGCGATTGCAGCCTGCTTTGGGGCTCTTGATACCCAGCCGGTCGCGGAGCACATCGAGGAGCACGTCGTGTGGATCCACCGCCACGGTGCGGGCTTCGCCGTTCAGCACGAAGGTGATATTCGTCATGGGAGCCTCCCGAGGGCGACAGGGCCGCGGGCATGAAGTCGCCGCACCGCCTCTCGCAATCCGCGCTCCAACATCACGCCCGCCAAGTGGCGCCGGTATGCGGCGGTGGCACGCATATCCGTGATGGGAGCGATTTCGCGCGCGAGGGCCGCGGTGGCGAGCCTCAGCACACCCTGATCCAGTACCGCGCCATCGAGAATTGACTCGACGAACCGCGCACGCCGGGCGGCCGGGGCCAGGGCGGAGTGGGCAATCCGGTAGGTGAAGCCGTCAACAGCCATGACCGCGATTCCCGCCTGCGCCAGATCCTCACCCCGGTAGCGCCCCAGCTTCATGTAGCAGGAGGCATGGGGCTTGATCGGGCGAGGGATGGAGACCGAGACCACAAGCTCGCCGGGCTGGAGGGCAGTGATCTTGGGGCCCGTGAACCACTCGTGGATAGAGATTGCGCGGCTGCCGTGAATCGAAACCACGTGCACCTGGGCATCATGCACGAGGAGGGCGGGACCACAGTCCAGAGAGGGGACCGCCGAGCAGAGGTTTCCCACGAGGGTCGCCCGGTTCCGGATCCCCACCGAGGCGACGGTGCCCGCGCTCTCGGCGATCAGGGGAAAGTCTGTCCGCACGGACTCCGCGCGCAGGAGGTCGGAGAACGTCGCCAGGGCGCCGATCTCCAGCTTCCCATCGGCCACGTGAAGACGCTGCAACTCGGTAATGCCCTTGATGTCAACCACGATGGAGGGTCTGGCGCGGCCTTCCTTCAGGTTCACCACCAAGTCCGTGCCGCCGGCCAGAATCGCCGCGGCCGCAGCGTGCCGGTCCATCAAGGCGAGCGCCTCGTCCAGGTTCGAGGGTCGGGCGTAGGAAAACTGGTGCACGATAGCCATACGCGCTCCTTCCGCAGCCGGGATCAGTCTTCCGGCGGCGCCATCGCCACGACCCGGCACATGGACGATTCCAGTTCGATCCCGCGCAGGGGGAAGAGACCGATCCAGACCCGTCGGTTGCTCACCTTATCGATGTCGCCGCCCAGGTTCTCGGCGTGCACGAGGCGCTTGGGGAAGAGCTTCAGGTGCATCACCTGGTAGTACTCATCGGGCGGGAACATCTCGTCCCACCGCTTCCCATGGCGTTCCATCAGCGCCCGCTCCGCCTCCAGGAAACGCTTCGGATGCCAGTCGCGGATGATCGTGTTCATCGGATGGTCCGCGCTGCCGCAGTCGACGCCGATCCACTTGAGCCGCATGTCCAAGGCCCAGGTGTGGAAATCGGGACCCGGGCCCGGATGCTTCACGAAGTAACGGATCTCGTCTGAATCCGGCTGATCCCACGAGAACCGATGGTAGCCGGTATTGATGATGAGGATGTCGCCGGCGCGGACATCCACCTTGCTCATGAGGAGGTCGGGTGTGTAGAGGCCGTAGTCGTGCACATCCGAGGAGATGTCCACCACCACGCCGGGTCCGATCCACTCCGCAAGCGGCACCTGGCCGATTGTGCGGCCGCTGGCGTGGAAATGGATCTCGCCGTCGATGTGGGTGCCGACATGATTGCTGGTGGTGATGATCTGGCCGTTGGCTCCCTGGCCCATGTGGGCGCCTGCCAGACGTTTGAAGTACTGGATCCCCAACGGCATGTAGCTGGGCCACGGCGGCGTGTGGACACTCAGGGGCTGGGTCAAGTCATACACGCGGACCCTGTCCATGAAGCTCAAGAAGTCATCAGTGCGCATGATTGCTCCTTTCCGGGAGGCGAGGCGAGGGCGAGGGCCAACGCCTCCGCGGCGGCGAGGAACGGTTCGATGGGTGCCTCGACCACGCCGGCCCCCACCTGCCCGACCCCCGGTTCGCGATGGGCGACGCCGGTATCAATGAACGGCCGGATACCCGTGCGGGCCACCTTGATCACGTCGATACCCACCGGCGTCCCCCGGAAATCAAGACTGGGGATTCGGTAGGCGCCGTGCTCGGCGGCGGTGATCTCGTACATCGCGAGGGTGAAACCCGAGGCATCCTGGGCGGTGCCACCCACGAATTGGACGATGGCCGGGGCAGCCGCGATGGCGAAACCGCCCAGCCCGCCTGTCTCGGTAATGGCGCTGTCGCCGATGTCGGGATTGGCGTCGGCCTTGGAGAAACCGGGGAAGAACAGCGCGTCGGGCACCGGCGCGGGCGCGGTGAACCACGCATCGCCCGTCCCGCTCACCTGCACGCCGAATTCCGTGCCGTTGCGGGCCATTGCCACGGCGATACTGCTGGCCGGGATCCCACGGGCGGCATCCAGACTCGCCTTGCAGGCAGCCATGGAGAGGTTCAGGAAGAAGTGATCGTTTCGGTCAATGAACCGCAGGACCGCCGCGGCGGTGTCGGGCCTGCATGTCTCCACCAAAGCGGGGGCCACGGCGCGATAGAACAGCGATGTCGCCGCCCGATTCCGGTTGTGCACTTCGTCTCCCATGTGCAAAGCCTGGGCGATGAGAGCGCGCAGGTCCACGGCCCCGAGCCGCTCCAGGCCGGCCTGAAGCGCGGGATACAATGTGCGCTCCATCCAGCGCAGCCGTTCGATGACATCGGCTCCGTAGGCGCCGTACCGAAGGACTTTGCCCAAGCCCTCGTTCATGGTGCAATGGGCGCGGGTGCCGTGCTCGATGTCCTCGACGACGAACACGGGCATGGAAGATGAGATGATGCCTGCCATCGGACCCACCGCGGCATGCTCGTGACACGGCGCGAAGCGAACCGCCCCCGATGCCGCCAATCGTTCCGCTTCATCCGGGCTGGCCGCGCGCTTCTCGTGCAACAAAGCGCCCATGACCGCGCCGCGCATGGGACCGCACATCTGCTCCCAGGTAACGGGCGGCCCGGCATGGAGGAGAGTGTCCGGCGTCATGCCGGGGATGCAGTCCCGGGCGATCCCCATGCCCGCGAGATGGGGTCGCGCCGCCATGATGCGGGCCACCGCAGTCTGGTTGGCCGCGGCGATCGTGTCGGCATGCCGCCGGAACACGGCCATGACCTCGGGCGAGAGCGCGGGCGGCCGCCACTCCACCTGGAGAGCGCTTCCCCCGGCGGCCCGAATGCCGTCACAGAACCACGGCAGCCCGATGTTGACCACCGCCGGAAGACGATCAAGGAGACCAGGCCTCATGCGGGCCTCCCCGGGACGATGGTGGCGGCCAGGTAGGCGGCAGCGGCATTGGAGGGCGCCACCAGCGCCCCCGCGTCTCCCAGCGCACGTTCCACCGCAGACCTGCATTGCGGGTCGCGTTCCGTGCCGGTGACCGCGCATACCACCGCGAGTCGCCGTCCTTGCCGGGCAGCCGCGGCACAGGTGGCACGGATGGCGGGAGCCAGTTCCGCGGCCGGATCAGGGTGGGCGCCGTACCCCAGCACCACATCCAGCAGCATCACGGCCACGCCGGGATCCGCCGCCTCCTGCATGATCCTGCGGCATCGCAGGGAGTAGTCAATCATCGGATGCGGCCTTCCGACGGTGAACTCGTCAGCGCCAAGATCCAGCACCGTGTGCCCTGTGCTGGTCCAGGTATCCGCCAAGGATGAACCACCGACATTGCCGTGGACAAGTCCAAGATGGGGCGCCATCACCGCGGCAGCCTCACTGCAGAGCGTGCCCCCGCTGAAAAGACCCCTGACGAACCGCTGACAGGGGAGAAAGCCCCGCCTCGCCTCCGCCGCCGCGGTATCCAACTCAGCCATCCGGGAGGCGAGAAGGGATCCGATGGCGGCGGCGCCTTCGCCCCTGGCCAGCATCGACGCGGCGATGCCCGCCTCCTCCAAGGTTGCCGCGCAGTATGCCCAGGGGCCGGCTGCGCCCGGCCTACCTCCCATGAACGCCGTCACCACGGGCTGGGCTGCTCCCGCGGCCTCGGCGGCGATGGCGGCTGTCACGTCAGGGTCGGGAGGCTTCGAGATGAGTACAATCACGCCGGTCGCGGGATCGCATGCCAGCAGGCGAAGCGCTTCCAGGAACATGATGCCACCGACTTGGCGGCCGGCGTCGCGCCCGCCCACCCCGATGGCAAGCGAGATGCCGGTCCCCAGATTGGAGACGACGGTGCTGACCTCCTGGAGACCCGTCCCGGACGCCGACACGATGCCGACGGATACTCGATTCACCACATTGGCGAATACCGGCTTCGAAGGCCTCGTCCGCGGCGAACCGGCCCGGGACGGAGATCAGCGCCAAGGAGGCTCCCTGGAGCCGGGCGGCTCCTGCCGCGAGGGTCCTCGGCGCATCCGGCGCGCGTGGCGCGGAATCCGCGTGCAGCATCTCATCCAGCGCCGCAGCCGCCATGTCGGCAGCCTTTGCGTCTTCCGCCTCGATCGCCACCAGCAGGTCGTCCGGGCCGGCCGCTTCCATCTGCGGCGTGAGGAGCCCGGCGGATTTGAGGATCTCCTTGTTTGTGGGCGTGCCCATGACCAACGCGACATCCCGGACGCCCGGCGTTCCCTTGAGCCGCTTCGCCGCGGCCATGAGCGCCACCGAATCGAAGTAGGAGCCGGCGAGGACGATGCCGTGAATCATGAAAGCGCCCTTTCCAGGGTACAGAACATGCCGGTCAATAGATCGGCGCCCGAAGTGGCGCCCATCCGGAGGAGCCGGTCGCCATGGGCGCTGACCGCCGCGCCGTCACCGCGCGAAAGTCCTTCGACAAGGGCCTTTACGGGCGCCGCGAACGATCCCTCCGCCGCCATGGTCAGCGCGGTGCCCGAGAGGAGGGTAGTCTGCGGAGTGTGCCGGCGGAACTCGGCGAAAGGCATGACGAATCGATCTATCCCGAGCCAGGCGAGCACGTGCCGCGCGGCGAGGTGCCCGACGAGGAAATCGTCGCCGCCCGGGGTGAGGCCGATGCCGGTCCCGCAGAGCCTCCGCACCCCTTCGGCTTCCCTTCCGCCAAACAGGAGTTGAACCCCTCTCTCGATCTCCTGGTTGCAGGGGATCTCAAACCCGCACCGCACCGGCGCATCCTCGTGGAGCAGCCATGCCAGACTCCCGGCCGGGGCGCGGGCTGCCATGTCTTCCCTGCTCACCGCGACCAGGCCGCGCACACTCCGGTCGTCTGCTGCGCCCAAGTCCAGGCGGGAACACCACCTGTAGGTCGGGACGAGGAGAAAGCGGCGGCCTCCCACCAGGAGCCGCTCGTCGTGTATGCTCAGCGAGGACTCCTGAACCACGGTAAGATCCCGCAGAACGACATTCACCGGCCCGTTGCCCACGCCCTCGTCCACCACGGAGACCGTCACTCTCTCACCCACAAAGTTCACTGCGTGGCGGAAACGCGAGTGGACGGCGTAGGTCCCCGGGGCGATTCTGTCGCCCCAGGAGACAACCGGAGCCAAAGCGCCAGGCTGACTTATGTTGGCGTCGGAACCCCACGATCGGGCGCGCATGATGCTCCTTCGGAATCCGGCCCACGGCTTTCCTCAACGGGACGATGTTCGCCGATCACGGTGGCGTGTCAAGGGGGAGACCGATCGGTCCGGGTGGAGACGCGATCGGAAGGCGCAGGTCAGGCACACCCGCCACCGACGCCTGCTGTGCGGCGTGGCGTGCCCCAAGCGGGAGCACGGAACAAGACGGGGCGACGGCGCGGGCCCGTCGCCCCGAAGGCAGGATCCAAGGCTCAGTTAGTTCGTGACGACCACCCTGGCTGCAACGTCTCTGCCGCCCGCGGCAAGCCGCACGACGTACAGCCCCGGCGCCACACGGGCACCGGTGTTGTCGGCCAGATCCCACACGAGGGTGTGGAACCCCGCGTTGGAGGATTCCGGGAGCAGCCGGCGCACTTCGCGGCCGGCTACATCGAAGACCGTCAGAGAGATCGAACCGCTCACGGGCACCGAGTAACGTAACGTGACGTCTCCCGCCGACGGGCACGGCCGAGCCGGCTCCAGGTGAAGCGCCGTGGGCGCGCCCCATGTGGTGGGAACCGACACGCTCACGGGAGAGTGGAAACGCTCGATGCCGGAGAGGGAGACATCCGACAGCGTGTAGCGATAGGTCGTGCCGGCAGCGACATCCCGATCGACGTGCTCATAGGTGTGGGGGACCGCAGTCGTGCCTGCGCCGGGGATCATTCCATCGGTGATCACTTCCTCGCGCCCATCGACGATGCGGCGGATACGGAACCCCGCGTTCTGAGTCTCGGACGCCGTCGTCCAGGAGAGAAGCACGCCGTCGCGGGTGGTCTGGGCGGAGAAGTCCAGCAGCTCGACCGGCGTGACTTGCCCCATGTGCCCGCCCTGGAGGATCTCCTTGGTGGCATCGTCCTGCAGGAAGGCGACGATGGTGCAATCGCGATCACGCCATCCCGCGGGTATCTGGAAGGGCAATTGGAGGGAGACCATCTCCCCGGAGGGGAGGTTCACCGGCGTGCCCGCAGCCGAGGGGAAGATGTGGAGCGCGGTGAAGTAGAGATGATCGAACCCCTGCCAGTTGTACGTCGAATCATCGCCCGTCGCCACGCACCGCAGGCTGGCCGAAAGGTCGGGACTCCCGGGCTCATTGGAGATCTGGACATTGACCATGCCGTCTCCGGTGGCCCCGTCATAGGCAAGCAGCGTCAGGTCCAGCGTGGCCGGGCTCGCCACACCCTCGCGCTGGTTGTAGTATGGCACGTAGTTGACCGGCTGTACGTCGCCGCCCAGGACTCTGACGATGCCGTCGAACATGACGGTTGGATACCCGGTGACTGTATAGTAGTTCTTCCGATCGACACAGCCCGCGACCTGAAACACGTCGCTGACGTGATACGCCACCACGGCAAGCCGGTCTCCAACCTGTTGCTCGAGATTGTAGAGGCCCTCCATAGCCGAAGGGCACCAGCCGCACCAGGTGCCGGTGAATTCCTCACCCACCACGGTGCGCAGCGCGGCATCGACCGTCACTGGGACGGCCAACGAGAGGGCAAGCAAAGAAGCAAGCAGCGGGAGACGGACCTTCATCACGGGTTTCCCTCCTTCCGGTCGTCTGAACCCCTTGCACAACGCTGGCTGTCAATGACGTGCACCGCCAGTCGTTCGCCGCGGGATGAGCTTGCGCCGCGCCCATCGCCCTCGACCCGCACGGCACCCCGGCAACCGAGAGGCACTGCGGTGTCGGCACCCCTCAGTGGCCGCCGCGGGGGAAGGGCGCGGAGGAAGCATCATTCCTCCATTCCTCACAATGGGAGCACACTCTACGTCGTGTCGACGCCGATGTCAACTGAATAGCAACCAGCGAGAGAAGAGGGAATTGGAGAGCGGTGCACGACCACGCAGACACAGCCTGAGCCCGGGTCCCGGGCCGGTGATCCATGGAGACCCTCGAGCGCTCAAGCCGGGGGAAAGGAGATGCCGCCATGAAGAGGCGCCTGGCCGGTGACGAGCGCCCGCCAGGCGCTAAAACACCCCAGGGCGTGGGGAGGCCTTATGGGTGGTCGATAGCGAAGTCGAACTCGCCCAGGTACCCACCTCCGCCGAGGTTTCCTGTGGTGTCTACTGCACGGATGCGATACATGCAGTTCACCGCCGGATCTCCCAAACACCACGGCGAATCGCTGAAGGATGGGGCAAGGGTCATCCCGAGCGGAGTCCACGGTCCGCTCA
>JALOPK010000502.1 GCA_025453925.1 Candidatus Eiseniibacteriota bacterium
CTCACCCGTCACGCCAAACCCAAAGACGAACCCCCACCCCCCATCCCATAGGCTTTTTCAGCAGAATCGACATGTGACAGATCGGATAGTTGGCGCATGTCTTCTTGTGAAGGCACATACGGGGATGAGGAATGGAGGGGTCGGGGAACTCTGCGGAGGGATGAGCTACTCGGCGGTCCATCAGTGCCGACTTGTTCTTCGGATTCCCCGCCCAGGAGCTTCTGTGGGAGCATCTTCAGCCGCGATGCCACCGCGTCGAATTCGTCGTTTCGTGCCTGGGGTTTCCGCGAAGCTTGTTCCAGCACCTGAGGATGAGGGTCACGCCCTCCGCATCTCTGCGAGTGATTGATCCCCTTCGGATTTCGCGTTTCGAGCCTCGGATTTCCCGCGAAGCGGGCCGACTGCCGACCGCATCTCCACTCGACACGTATGCGTGCGCGGCTTTCCTTGCTGCGACAGCCCTTGCATCCGTCTGAACCGGATCAGGCGTTCGGATGCGGAGCCGTCGGTGATTCCGGGGCAGGCTGGGTGCCGCCACTGAGGTCGAGCATGGCTCGACACCATCCCCCGTGATGGCCGGAGGCCACACTGAAGGTGGCGGAGCCGCCTGACTTGACACGCGGGGGGAGGTGGTTTTCGTGGCTGCCGGGAGTGTTCGTCATGCAGAGCGGATCGTAGCTTCGGAGAGACCGAGCCCCTCCATAGACGGTCCGCTGGTCAACGTGTGAGCCACCACGGAAGTCGAGCGCAGCTCGACACTGCACACACAAGGGGGTGTCGCATGACCCGCCGAAGCGTCCTTCCGGTGTTCCTCGCTGCTCTTCTTTCCCTCATCGTCTCGTCACTGCATGCCGAGGTCTTGTTCGGGCCGGTGACGGTGCCGAACGGGCAGGTGTACACGGGGACGTTTCCGATGTACTGCCGGTGTACGGCGTACTTCCTGGAGGTGACGAGCCAGAGCTCGAAGGCGCCGACGATTCTGCTGAACGGGCAGCAGGTGTTGGCGCTGACCGGGGAGACGTGGCGGAAGGCGGCGGTGCAGGTGGAGTTACGGGAGGATGCGCCGAACGAGATCGAGATTCGGGTCGGGCGGACGCAGGGTCGGGCGGGAGCGACGGTGCAGGTGGTGGAGCGGGACGTGTCGCCGGCTCCGATGCCGGCACGTGAGTACGTGAAGGACTCGAGCCTACCTGAGGAGTACCACGAGTCATTCGTGCTGAACCATTGGGCGAGCCGGTTCATCCTGCGGGTGGAGAACGGCGATCCGGATGGGAGCCACCGGGTGACGTCGGGGACGGTGCGGGTGAACGGGCAGGAGGTGCTGGGGCCTGACCAGTTGCACAGTGGCATGGCGGAGGCTGACGCGGAGGTGGAACTGTCGGAGGTGGAACTGTCGACGCAGCACCCGAACCGTGTGCGGGTGAGGGTGGAGGGCCCTGCGGGCGCGAAGATCCGGATCGGGATCGAAGAACCCGCCCAGTCCGTGACGGTGACGGAGGTGTGGGAGGTGCCGATCGTGGGAGTGCCTGGTGGATGCATCGGGACACGTGATGGGCACGTATCCGTGAAGCTGCTGCACGGCCGTACCGCGCTGATCATCGACGAATCGGGCGCAGTGGACAGTGTCTTGGCCGACCGTGGGACGAGTTTCTGGCCGGAGCGAGCGACGGGATACTCGGCACACGGGAACTACATCGTCACCAATGCGGGGGGCGACTCGCTGATCTACCGGCTGTATGACTGGGGCTGGAACAGGGTGACGGAATGGACGGGTGATCCCTGGGGATTCGGCGCGGTTTCGGACAGCGGCAACACCTTGGTGAGTGTGCAGTACCAGGGGGTGAGGTTCTCGCCGGACAGGCGGCCTGAATGGTACCACATACACGACGGCGCGGGAACCAAGCTGACCACGATACCGGCAGGCATCTGTGGCAAGATCTGGGGCGACTATGATCTTACGTCGCCCGATGGGATGACGGTAGCGCGATTCGGGCCGGACATGTTCCGCCTCTACAATCGAGATGGCACGCTGCGGTACGAGGTGGAGAAAGGATTCCTGTTCTCGTTGGCCAACGGGGGATTGGCGGCTCAGGGGTCTTCTGATGTGCTGACGTTCTATGGCTCTGATGGCACGATCCAGCGCCGCGTTGTTGGGAATCCGCCGAAGCCACCTGATTCGGGAGCGCCGTACATTACGCCCGATGGCGAGTACGCCATGCACTTGGGCGTCGGGGTAGCGATGTCGAGGCGCACAGGCCCGCAGAGCTGCTGGCGGTTCGATGCGCCGGAACCGGGATGGGTGGGCGCAGCATGGCTCTCCGACGACGGGCGATGGGTGGCCGGCTTCAGCCAGGCCATTTACGGAGCCGAACAGCGGCAGGCCCTGTGGCTGGTGGGGGCGGGCGGAGGCGTTGTCTGGCAGGCACTCCTGGAAGGTAGCCCTGGCGTATCCGCCCGCACGATGTTCACGGAAGACGGGCAGTACTTCTACTACACCGAGCATGAAAGTCCGACCGGCGATCGGTGTGTGCTGATGCGAGTTGACACCGAGGATCGGGGGAGGTGAACGGAAGTCGAGGCGTGAAGGGCCGACGTGATCCCCGGCGTTCCGCATGGTGATTGCAGCGTGAGGGTCG
>JALOPK010000280.1 GCA_025453925.1 Candidatus Eiseniibacteriota bacterium
CAGACTGACGCCTCCATCAATTTCGGCAATTCCGGCGGTCCCCTGGTGGATGTGAACGGGCGCATCGTCGGTGTGAACTCCGCCATCAGCTCGCCCTCGGGGGGGAACATCGGCATCGGATTCGCGATTCCCATCAATCTGGTCCATGAGGTGCTCGATCAGTTGAAGGACAACGGCAAGGTCGTGAGGGGCTGGCTCGGGGTGCAGATCGGTCAGCTCACGCAGGACCTTGCCGAGGGCCTGAATCTCGAAGGCGTTCAAGGCGTGCTCATCAACGATGTGTTTGCCGACGGCCCTGCCGAAGACGCCGGCATCAAGTCGGGAGACGTCGTGCTGGCGATCGATGGCGAGAAGGTTGCGACTGCCAAGGACCTTCAGTTCATCGTGGCGAAGCGCCGAGTCGGCAGCAAAGTGGATCTCACCATCAACCGCGAGGGGAAGACAATCCACGCGACGGTCACGCTGGGTGAGCGCCCCACCGAGGTCGCTTCCGCTCCTCAGAGCCCCGCCGAATCGGACTGGCTCGGCGTGGAAGTCGTGGGTGCGGGATCCGTCGAGGCGCAGAACCTCGGCGTCGATACCGATGAGGGAGTCGTGGTGGTGGACGTACGCCGCGGGAGCCTCGCCGATCGTGCCTCCATCCGTCCCGGAGATGTGGTGACGCGGGTCGGGCGCAGCACCGTATCGACCCCCGCCGAGTTTCGGCGCCTCACGGATGAAGCCAAGGATGGGGGCAAACCCGTGGTATTGCTCGTGAAGAATTCGTCAGGTTCGCGCTTCGTGCCGATCAAGCCCGAAGACTGATCAGAGCATCGTCCCGGAGTTCGGATTTGGCAAAGAGATCATCCTATCGTGACGCCGAAGATCGTTCGCTCGACCTCTATCTGAAGGAGATCAGCACCGTGTCGCTCCTCACTCAGGAGCAGGAGGTCGAACTCGCCAAGCGGATCAAGCAGGGCGACGAAGAGGCGCTCCACCAACTGACGAGGGCAAATCTTCGATTCGTCGTGAGCGTGGCCAAGCAGTATAAGAACCAGGGGCTGTCGCTCCCCGACCTGATCAATGAGGGAAACGTCGGCCTCATCAAGGCCGCCATCCGGTTCGACGAGACGAAGGGGTACAAGTTCATCTCGTATGCGGTGTGGTGGATCCGACAGGCGATCCTTCAGGCCCTGGCAGAGCACAGCCGCATCGTTCGGCTGCCGCTGAACCGCGCGGGTGCGCTGCACAAGATCGGGAAGTCATCGGACCAACTGGGCCAGGAATTCGGCCGGGAGCCGACCCCCGAGGAAATCGCCGACGAGCTTTCAATGAGTGTGGACGAGGTGAACGAGACACTCCGGATATCCGGCCATCACCTCTCGCTGGATGCGACGCTCAAGGGCGAAGACGGCAACAAGCTGATGGATTTCCTCGAGGATGAGTTGCAGCCGGCGCCTGACGAGTACCTCATGGACGAGTCACTCAGCACGGACATTGCCAAGGCGCTGGAGACCCTGACACCCCGGGAGCAGGAAGTCACCACTCTCTACTTCGGCATCAACCGGGATCGGCCGTGCACGCTGGAGGAGATCGGTCAGCACCTCGGTCTCACCCGCGAGCGGGTACGCCAGATCAAGGAGAAGGCCATCAAGCGACTGAGGCACGCCAAGCGTGCCAAACGCCTCAAGGCTCATCTTTCATAACGCCGCGAGCCAGGGGAGGCGATCCCTGGCTCGCGCCCGTCCCCAGGCCCCGCCGCAGGCTTCCCGTCGAACCCACGCAGCAGAAACCTGAGGGCCGTCAGTCGGGGGTAGCCCTTTTCGCACAAGGCCGCCGCAGTGGCCGGCCACGACACACGCTGGTGGTTCCCACCGGACCGTGACCGTCTTGTCTCATCGATCCGCCCGGACGCAGCGAGGGCTCCGCCGACAGCCTGAGGGCGCCGTTCGACTCCGCTCAGGCAATGCTGACAGACCATTGCGGGGATTCGCACCGTGCGCGTCATGTCCAATGTAGCCACCCCGCTCACCGTTCCCGGAACTCAGTCTCCCTCCCGGACCTGGTGACCGGGCTACTCCTTGTCTCCGCGGGCAGACAGGAAACCGGAAGGGGAGAGAGATCATGAGCACGCCGCTGGGCGCGGTCTTGACCGGTGCGAGTAGGCCTCCCCGGAGGCACGCAACCGCCACGCCTCCGGCTCTCCCGGAAAAGGATGACCTCGGGGGGTATCGACCGGTTGATGCGAACAGGCCCGAGTGATCATGGCAACCGGCCTATCCACGGCCCACCACAACTACGCTTCGCCCCCCGGCGAGCTTCCTCACATGGACGCGCGCACCGATTCGTTCGGTCATCTCTTCAACATGAGAAATCACCCCGACCTTGCGACCCAGCGCCTGCAGGCTGTCCAGCGCATCCATGGCGATCCGCAGTGTGTCGGCATCGAGGCTGCCGAATCCCTCATCGATGAACAGCGACTCCACGCGCACCCGTCCCGATGACAGTGACGCGAGCCCAAGGGCCAGTGCCAGAGACATCAGGAAGCTTTCACCGCCCGAAAGCGAATGCACCGAGCGGACCTCGTCACCCATGTCCTGGTCGACCACCACGAGGGCAAGTGTATTGGGAATCCAGTCCAGGCGGTAGCGGCGCGACAGCCCACTGAGATGGCGGTTTGAGTAGCCGAGAAGTACTTCAAGCGTGAGCTGCTGTGCGTAGTTCCGAAACTTCCTCCCGTCAAGAGAACCGACGAGTTCGCTCAGCCGGGCCCATACTCTCTCCCTTGTTTCTCTGTCGCGAATCGCCGTGCCGAGTGCGGCCGTGTGCCGCCGCTTATCGTCATCGGTCTTCACATCCGCCTCGAGGCTTGTCAACCGCGCGCGGGCAGCGTCAAGATCAACCAGCACGCTGGCGAGGCCGGCCGTGACGGCTTCCTTCGCGGCCTCGGTCGGACGCTTGGCCTCGTGGGCTTCGAGTTGCCTGCGACGTTCCGAAAGAACGGCGACCGCCCGCTGCGCGGCCTCCTCACGTGCCTTCAGCTCCGTCCGTTCTCCCGCAATCCACTGCGCCGGCTTCGATAGAAGCGAACCGAGGCGGTCGATGTCGAGCAGCTTCTCCGGTCTCTCCGTCTCATTGAACCGCGCGATCCATCCAGACAATGCGGCGAAGGCCTGGCCCCGCTTTCCCTCCAGTTCCTCAATCGTCAGCCGTGCCTGGGCGAGCGCTTCGGATGCCCGCGCTCTTCGCTCCGCAGCACGCCGCGCTACTTCGGAAGCTTCCACCTCCTGCTGTCGTGCGGCTGCAAGCGCAGTGGTCAGTTCAGCTTCCACATCGGCCGCGGGGCGTCCTTCGAGAAGCTCCTGCCGTTGACGGCGCTTCTCGTCCAGCTCTCCCTGGGCCTTCTCCATTTCCTCCGCGGCCAGCGCGGCGCGCTCCTCTGCCTCGCGAGAGGCCGTGGCCCTGCCGGTCAGTTCCGCATCCAGATGATCGATCTGCGATCGCAGTCCAGAGAGTGCCGCAGCCCTGGCGTTCCACTCCTCGACCTCGGCCTTGCGAGACGCATGGAACTCGCGGGGATCCTCCGCCCACGCGCCCCTCCAATCCGCATCGGAGAACGCAGCATCCAACTCGTTGAGAATGCCGTCGCGGCGGCGACCGACCTCGATGCTGCGTGCCACCGCGGTCCTCGCCGCCTCCTCGGCGCGCACGACATCGGACTGGGCCGCTCCCACCCGTTCTCGGAGTCTCTCGACCTCTCGCTCGCGCACCTGCATCCCGGAACGTGCTGCCTCGTACTCCTTCAGGACACGCCGGTACTCCTCCTCCTGGCCGCGAACACTCTCCAGGCTCCGCCCCACCACCTGAAGCGCGGAGGCGAGCCACGCGGAGACACTCACTGCGCTGACGTGAGCGACCTCAGCGTACACAGAGGATGCCTGCCACGCTCGACCGGCCTCTCCCGCGGCTTTCTCCGCCAGGGGGCGAGCCGACCTGGCCTCCTCGATCCTGGCGTGGTTCACTTGGCGCCGTTCCTTCAAGGCAGCCTCCTCCACGATCAGCCGGTCCCGCGTCTCCGTGAGCGTGGCAGCGCGAGCTCGCAAGGTGTCAAGGAGGGTGCGCAACGACCCGTCAGTGGCGGTGTACGGGTGATCATTTGAGCCGCATACCGGACACGGTCTTCCCGGCTGCAACGAATGCCTGAGGCTCTCCACACTCTCGACGCACGCCGCGCGCGCCGCTTCCATGGCCGCCTCGGCCTCACCAAGGGCTGAGACGACACTCGTTCTCGCTTCCGCGCATGCCGAGAGTCGACGCTCAATCCCGGCCAATGTTTCGCGTGAGGTCACCAGGGAAACGTCAAGGTCCTTGAGGGCCGCCTCTTCGCGGGAGAGGGTGTTCCATATTCCCTGCGCTTCGGACAGCGCCTCACGACGCGACTCGGCGGCCCGTCTGACGCCGGCGAGGTTGTCGGGATCGAACGAGGAGAGCCGCTGAATTGCGGCGGCCACCTGGGCTCTGTGCGCCTCAAGAGCCTCCGTGGCCGCGCGAGACTCGGCGACTGCCTCGTCCGCCACCTGTTGCCGCGTTCGCTCCGTGCACCCTGCTTCGCTCACGCGTTCAAGGACTTCGGCCAGTTCCGTCTCAACCTTGACGGCATGCCCAAAGAGCGTATCCCAGCGATGCCACTGCCCGCTCAACGCCCTGAGAGCGGGGTGCTCCGCGCACCATCGCTCGACCATGTCGATCCCCGCCGCCAACTCACGGCGCTCCCGCTGACCCGATGCCAGGGCCTCGGCCGCTTCCCGGGCCCTGCGACGCGCATCGGCGCGCACCTGTTCCGCCTGACGAAAACCCGGGGCCAGGGCCGCGATTTGTGCATCCAGTGCCTTGGCGGCATCGAGCAGGTGAGAGGACTCGGAACGGATCCGTTCCGCGGAAGCTACCCGGGTTGACGCCTCGGATAGGGTCAAAGTCGCCTGCCGCTCTATTCCATCC
>JALOPK010000281.1 GCA_025453925.1 Candidatus Eiseniibacteriota bacterium
AAGAAACTCCACAGATCCCCAGTGGAGGAAGCCTCCCCATCAGAAACATCTACCTTCCAGAAGTACTTGGTTCCAGGTTGGAGGGGAGGCAACTGCAACGAGTCAGCCGAATTGGACAGGGAGGTTGCAGGCGGGCGCATGCCCTGCACTGCGTCGCTGTCAACTCCGAACCAGACTGTGGAGACCAAGGAATCCCCGTCGGGATCCCCGGAGGTCCATCGCATCAATGGGATGAGACTGGGCACCGTGTCGCCGATTTCCGGTGAGGGGGCAGAGGGTGCCCATGGCGCGCTGTTCATCACATGGAGCGCGCATTCTGCACTGTCCCGCACACCAGCGCCGTTTCGCACTTCGACACCGACACACCAACTGCCCTTGCCCGGGGCAGGGAGCGTGTCCCGACTCGCCGCGTCCCACGCACGGATCTCGACATCGTTCAGGAGAAACCTGAACCAGAGCGAATCGTTGGGGGCATAGCAGTCGTAGCTGGCCGACGCGTCGGCGATCACCGGCTCACCGACGAGGGCGGTGTCCGGCGCGATCTCGATAATCGCAAAGGGTCCCGGCTGGAGTCGGCCCATGACCAGATGCGCTTCCGCGACTTTGCCGGATTCAATCGTGACGGTGTCCGCCCCCTGGTACAGATACACAAGGGGGTCGGCCGACCAGGCCAGTGCCGTGACCACCCGATCCCGTCCGGCGGGAATACCATCCAGCGTCCCTGATGCCGTGCCATTCACCACGGGGACCACGAGTTGCAGAGGGGTCATTCCCGCCCCGCGCACTTCCACAGAAAGGGAGTCTACGGAAAGCGAGGCGGGGGCCGGGAGCAGTGGCGAAGACGCGGGGTCAGCGGAAAATGCCACGATCAGGAGAAGGGAGCCTGTGCCGTCCCCGACCGAGGCCGGATCGCGCAAACAGGAGGTGAAGAGCACGCAGAGTGCAACTGTCAGAGTCACCATCACCAGGAGGCTTCTCGGGCGGCTCATGGAAACACCACGTGGAAGCTCAGGGATCCGTCAGCGGTCTCCTCGCCGCCCGAGAGCGCCAGAGCGCCGATCACCCCTGCTGCGGCAATGCCCGCACCTATCCACAGCCACGGGAGGCTGCGGCCTTCCTTCGTGACAAGCAGTGGCGGGGGCGCAATCACCGTCGTGTCCGCCGCTGTGTCGTGATCGTCAATGGTGGTAATGCTCAGGAGGTCTGACCCAGGGGTTTGCGGGGAGGCGGGAACTTCATCGACCCAACGCGAAAACACCCACGCTACCTGCCCATGCGGGTCGAGGATCTTGTACCACTTTTCCGTGGTCTCCAAGATAGTGACCCAATCACCGGTCGTGAGCCGCCCGACCTTGTCATGAGTGACGCCCGGTCCGGCCCGGAGCGTGACTCCGTCGCCGGTGATCACTCCCATCCGGGCGGGTTCGGCGAGGGTCAGCAGAGGTGCAGAGAACAGCGCGACCGCGAGAAACGCCGACAGCGCACGTGCCTGCGGGGACTGCGAGAACCGTGTCATGGCCGTTTTCCTCCCGGCAGCTTGTCTTGAAGGCGCCTCTGCGGTGACGGAACATTCATGGGGCTTGAGACTCCGGCGGCCGGCGAGTCACCGGGAGGGCGATCCCGCTCGGTTCGTGGACTCACCATGCTCGACGGCCTCCTGCACACCCCTGACCCGTTCGCGGTCGGTCAGTGCTCGAACCTCGACCACGGTATGGACCGCCACCGCGAAACAGCAGTAAAACACGATGGCGCCCCATGGTTGTCAAGCCTTCCCGCCCGGGGGGCTCCCCGAGGTGATGACCGAGTCATTGACACCGTTGTGAACCTCTTACATGCCTCACGGGTACCATCTCTTTCGGAGGACCGGTGGAACCTACTGACGACACGAGGAGGATCTCGGTGCCCATGCCCGCGAAAATCTCGCTGCCCGTGCAAGGCATGCGTGACGCAGGTTGTGCGGGCGCCATCGAGCGAGCACTCACGGCTCGCCCCGGAGTCATCGCGGCGAACGTGAGTCTCCCCGGCTCAACCGTGACGATTGAGTATGACCCGGCCACCGCAAGTGTGGCGGAGATCGTGGCGGAACTGGCCACGGCAGGATACCGGGTTCGCCAGGTTGATCTCGACTTCGAAGTGCGCGGCATGCATTGCCAGAACTGTGCCCGTGCCGTGGAACGCGCAATCTGTTCAGTACCGGGCGTCCTGCGGGTCTCGATCAATGGAACCACTGGGGTTGCCCTGCTGACGACACTGGCCGGAGTGGTCCTGCCCGAGCACGTGGTAAGCGCCGTCGGAAATGCCGGCTACGAAGCGATCCAACGGCGTGCTGGCGGCATGCAGCCGTCGGATACCGCGCTGGCGGGCGCAGCGGCCCGTGAACGCCGTCTGGTCACCCTCGGCCTCGCGTTCACCTTGCCCCTCGTCGTGCTCAGCATGGCGAAGGACGCCGGATTCGTCGGCGCGCAGCCCTGGATCGGGTGGATCCTCCTTGTGCTGGCCATCCCTGTGCAGACAATCGTCGCCGGTGACTACTATGCGGGCGCCCTGCGGTCGGCCAGAAACCACATCGGCACGATGGATGTGCTCATCGTCTTGGGAAGCTCCGCCGCGTTCATCCTCAGTCTCGGGAGACTCGTCACGGGGAGCACCGATCACCTCTACTTCGAGACCTCGTCTGTCATCATCACCCTCGTGCGCGTCGGGAAACTCCTTGAGGCCCGCGCGACACGCGCCACCGGCGATGCGATGAGAGCCCTTGGCGAACTGAAACCCCTTACCGCCAGCGTAGTGCGGAACGATGAGGTGGTCGAGGTGCCGGTCGAGGCGGTACGAAGGGGCGAAACCGTGATGGTGAAACCGGGTCAACGCATACCCGTGGATGGCCGGGTGGAAGCAGGTTCGGGAGCCGTGGACGAGAGCATGCTGACGGGAGAGAGCCTGCCGGCAGACAAGGTCGTCGGCTCCGAGGTGGCGGCGGGGACTCTGAATCTGAACGGCCTGCTCCGCCTCTCGGTAGAGCGCGTCGGCTCCGAAACGATGCTGGCACGAATCATTCGCATGGTCAGAGACGCGCAAGTGACGAAGGCTCCGATCCAGCATCTGGCCGATAAGGTGGCGGCGGTCTTCGTGCCGGTGGTGCTGGGTATCGCGTCGCTCACGTTCTTTGGATGGTGGAGCATCGGACACATCTCGGCTTCCGATGCGCTGATTCGGGCCGTCACGGTCGTAGTGATCGCCTGCCCGTGCGCTCTGGGCCTGGCGACGCCGACGGCGATGGTGGTCGGAACGGGTCGTGCCGCCCGGATGGGTGTGCTCTTCAGGAGCGGCGAGGCCCTTGAACGCACCGCATCGGTGGACACTGTCATCTTGGACAAGACCGGGACCCTCACCCAGGGGCGGCCGGTGGTGACTGACGTGGTAGGGGCCCCGGATCGACCTGAACTCCCCTCGAGGATTCTCACATTGGCGGCCAGTGTCGAACAAGGCAGCGATCATCCCATCGCCAAGGCGATCACGGAAGCAGCTGCGGCCCGCGGGCTGCGGGTCTCGGAGCCGGATCGATTCGTGGCGAGGAGCGGCCACGGTGTGGAGGCAGAGGTTGAAGGGTTCCATGTTGCCGTAGGCCGGCCCCGCGGTGGCGCGGGCATGCTGGCCGATGATAGGGTCGTGCGGCTGCAGCACCAGGGGAAGACCGTGGTGGAAGTGTCGGCAGACTGCGTGTCGCTCGGTTTCATCGCCGTCGCGGACATTCCGAGGGACGAGGCCCGGGCCTCGGTCGCGGCGATCCGCAGTCTCGGAATCAGTGTTTCGATGCTCACGGGCGACCACCATGCGACTGCCGCGACCATCGCTGATCGCGTGGGAATCGACACGCTGGAGTCCGGGCTTCTCCCTGGCGACAAAGCCTATCGTATCCAGGCTCTTCGGGAGACTGGCAGCGTCGTCGCCATGGTAGGTGACGGCATAAACGATGCCCCGGCGCTCGCGTGCGCAGACGTTGGGATCGCCATCGGGGCCGGAGCGGACGTGGCTCTGGAAGCCGCCGACGTGGCCTTGCTCAGAAATAGCCTTCGAGGTGTTCCCGCTGCGATCAGCGTGGCCCGCGCGACGCTTGGCACGATCCGGCAGAACCTGTTCTGGGCATTCCTCTACAATGTCCTGCTCATACCCGCGGCGACGGCCGGCCTTCTGCATCCCATCATGGCTGCGGGAGCTATGGCAATGAGCTCGCTGTTCGTGGTCACCAACTCGCTTCGACTACGCGGCGCACCGATCGACGCCGAACCGTGACGATGAGAGATCAGAACTTGTACTTGAGCTTCACCTGAACCTGATAGTTGGTTCGGGAGTACTCGTCCTGCATGCGCTCGCCCACCAGCTTGAGATCCGCGTTCTTGCCCAACCCGATGCGCCGGGCGAGCGTCCGAAGCAGATACTCCACGCGGACCTCATCGAAACCGATGCTCCGCAATCCCTTGGCCACGGAGACAAACAGCTCGGGCGTGAGGTACTTGCCGAGACGAACGTAGAGGTCGCGATCTTCGGATGAGAGAAGACTTCCCCCAATGGGGAAAGATCGTCCAGGCTTAACGGATCTACCAGAAAATCATGCCCCTGAGTCGAGAATTGGATCAAACACACCTGCTCCTGGTAAGCATGCAGGCTGTTCGACTCGGTATCCACCGCCAGGATAGGCTCGTGTAACAGCGCACTCGCCAGGCGGTGGAGCGCTTCGGTACGGGTAATCAAAATGGGGGCGGACAGGTCGTCGATACTCATACTCAACCCATCAGCCCTGGTCGTGGTGCCCATCCCACAACCGCCAGAGGTTTGCCCGCAGCTTGGGCTGGCGCGGCTGCAGCTTCTTCTCCAGCACCAGCGCGTCTTCCTGGTCCTGGTAATATCCAAACCAGATGTTAACCTGGTAATAG
>JALOPK010000282.1 GCA_025453925.1 Candidatus Eiseniibacteriota bacterium
GCATAGTCACGATGCACCAGTGCGTTCAGTACCCCCTCGTCAAGGGCTCGGCGTGGGAGGAGCGGCCGGTCTTGTCGCCTCCAGGCCGAGTCATCGAACCGGCTTTCGACACCACCAACATGGGCAAGCAGTGCCTCCTCGATGGTCAGGGCAATCCTCAGCAAGGGGCCTTCGAACTCGCGGTCGAGCGCGTATCGCGTCCCGGTCTTGCCTTCGGGCAGCACCAGGAGCCGGACCCGTGCCTGGGGCAGGAACCTGGAAGGTGACCTGCCAAAGAGCAGCAACCCCGCATTGGAAATGCGGCCGGCATCGAGCAAGCCCAGTCCAGACATGAAGGCGCGTGCGTCCCGTCCCGCTCCCTGCCATCTCCCGGAGCTTCGTGCCCGTTCAGCCGTATCCATGATCAGCGACTCGTCGAGATCCTCCCATTCAGCTCCCAGCGCGGTCTGGCGTTCCCATCGCGGCCCAGCCGAGGCAAGCCGGCCAATCAGCGCGCTGAGCTCATCGCGGCCGGCAGGCACGGTGGTCGATTCGCGCCGCACCCAGATGCTGCCATCGACCACGTAGGGCCTATCGGGTCCGCCCGGAACCTCGACGAGGACCACACTCGCATCACCCACGGCCAGGATGTCGACCGACCACTGGGCGGCGGGGGTCACCATGCCCCCGACGGCATGACGAAGGTGGGTGGCAAGGGCCTCAGGGTCCTGAACACCTTCGACCGTGCCCTCTTGAGCAACTCCGACCACGACACGTCCCCCATCCCCGTTCAAGAACGCACACACAACCTGTGCGATCGCCTTGGGATCGGCGTCGGGGTGCTGGAGATCGAGCTGTGGTCCTTCACCCTGCCCGAGGAGTCCGCGAAGGTCCTTCACATTCACTTGACCATCTCCTTCCGGATTCTCATGACCTGGGCAAGATCACTGAACTGCGACTGGAGGTAGCCGAGGATGTCGTCCAGCCGAAAGTACTCCTGCGCCCAGTGCCCGACGCGTTGCTCCGGCGGACGCTCGTTCTGGATGACGTCGTTGTACAGGTCAATGACCCGAATGTCGTCCAGCACGGCCGTCTTGGGCAACCTGAACCGCTTGCGCTTCCCTCCCTTCGTGAACATGAGCGGCTTGAGAAGTTGCCTCGCCACGGCAACGTCATGGTGCACGAGGAACCACCGCGGCTTCTGTTGGGTGACCGCCGCAAGCATCTCCTCGTGGACAATCGATCGCTCACCAATCCGCCCGGACCCGTAGTGTGGCCTGATGATGCCGAGGAACACGTCGCATCGAGCGACAGCCTCCAGGCAGTTCTGCAAGTTGGACCTCCCGGGATCGACCGGGATCGTCCCGAAATGGGAGCTCCACACCCGGTATCCGAACCCGGCCAAGACGGCGACAATCTGCGTGAGCTGGTCTTCGAAGCCGTACACCGTCGAAGCCACCATCAAGGTTGGTTGGGGATCGGTGTCCCCTACGGAAGAAGACGACATAACCATCTTTCAACTCGCTGCAGCATAGCTGAAGGACATCGACACTGAAAGGCCACGCCGGGCCAGCGACGAGTAAGCCCACAGACACCTTTCGCACTAAAGCGTGCGCGGACTTTCGGGTGGCGCCTGCCAATGTGGATGGACAACCGTCCCCGGTTCTTCTCGGTGCTGCGCGCCGGCGCCTTCAGTGCTGTGGCGCTGTTCCTGGCATACACCCTGGCTGGCGCCCAGGCCGTCTGCCAGCTCCGTTCTGCTCGGCCCGACGTGATCGCCTTCGCGGTGTGGGCTATCTGCCTGGCGACACCCCTTGTCTGGTTGACCTGTTTTCGGCGAGCCACCGGCGGCACCGCGTGGCGGTGGACCATGGTCTTCACCCTGCTGGTGGTCGTCTCGACGTTGGCTCTCGTCGAGCTTACGCGCAGCTCGCCGGAAGCGCCAAGGACCCAGCAGCCACCGCCCTCGCCGACCCCACTCGCCCGCACCTACGTTGCGTGATCTCGCGGGCATTGCTCGGCGAGCGCGCAAGCCGTGCACCGTGGGTTCCCGGGCCGGCACGTCTCGCGGCCGACCTCCCAGAGGAGCAGGTCGAACGCGCCCGGATACTCCGGCGAGAGCTCCCGAGCACGGTAGATGATCAGGTCGTCGTCGGCGTCGTCCGGCACGAAGCCGAGGCGGCTGAACACCCTCCGAATGTGCCTGTCGGGCGAGATGTCGATCGAGTAGCGGTCGCTCACGGGGACGCCGAGCAGGCTCACCAGCAGGTTGGCCGCCATGCTGGCAATCTTGGGCCCTGCGCCTCTGAACTCCAGGAAGCGCCGGACGATCGCTGCGCTCGGCGGGCTGCCGCTCCACATCCTCGACGCATCGCCGCCGTAGATGCTCACGATTCGCTGCACGCCATCACGGAAGACACCAGCCATTGGCAGCCGGTGCAGCGGCGTCGGGTGCATCATGTGGTGCAGGACCTCGGGCTCCGTGAGCCTCGCCAGGGCAGCGATCTCGAAGCTCCCGAGGCGCTCGCGGAACGCCCAGGGCAGAAGCCACGCCTTCTCGGCCCTGACCTGCCGGCTCATCAGGCACCCCAGCACGAACGCGTGTGGGTGGTGCTGGAGGTCGGTGAGGAGTGCGTCCGCTTCCGGGTTCGATGTGAACTCAACCCGACTGCTACTCCGCTCTCGAGCTTGGGCTGCCAACTGGAGGATACCCTCGACTCGTGCCGGGTTATCCACCACTGCGGAGCGCAGGGAGGTGGTCGTTGGGCCTCCTACTCGCTCGGCTCCTCGAGCGGCGCCGGGACATAGACCCGCTTGAGTGGGATCAGCCCCTTGTACTTCGAGTCGAACTGCTCGTAGTGGTCAAGGACCAGGTCCACGAGCTCCTCGCCGTCGATGAGGCGGAGGTTGCTCTTGGCCCGGGAGAAGGCTCGCGCCTGGGCCGTGATCGTCCCGAGCGTGACGAGCAGACCGAACTCACTCTTCTCGACCTTGCCGTAGAGCGCGGACACCACCGGGTCGCCCACGCTCCCTTCGGTGCTCTTCACCTGCACCTTGATGATCGGTGGCTCGAACCCCAGCTCGTCCTTGTGGGCGAGGATGTCGACGCCGCCATCCGGCCCTTCGGCCGAGACCCGGCAGCGATAGCCCATGGCACCGAGCAGATGCGCGACGAACTCCGCGAAGGGGTGCCCCTTGAGTTCTTGCGCCAGCTTCCTGAGCACGAAGTCTCGGGTCACCTGCTCGATCTCCTCGGCCACCAGGCTGGCCGTGGTGTCGCCCGTCACGGGCCCGGGGCTCTTACCCTCGAGCGCGGCGCGGAACTCGTCCGCGAAGTTCTTGACCTGGAAAAACGACAGCGCCGACCCGATTTCGTACAGCGCCCCCTGGGAGAAGGCGGTGCGCGGCAGCGCTTTCAGCCACTTCACGGCGCGCCGGTTCGGGAACTCGTGTTGCCCGGACGGGTCATACCGGTACGCGCCCGTGATCTCGCCGATGTGGACGTTGCGATCGCGCTTCGAGGGGTAGACGACGAGGTCGCCCACCTTGATCTCGTGGACGAAGCGGAAGACCTGACCCGCGTTGACCGGTATTGACGCAGCCTTGTCCGCGGGGTAGGTGCTCGCGATCTTCGCCTTGAACGCGTCGCGGGTGGCGCCAAGAGCCCTAAGGTCACCCATCTCGTCCCATCCCAGGGCAATGACCTTGTGCTTCAGGAAGAGGTCGTCCGCTTCGGAGTGCTTCCCGCCGTGAATACCCCAGATTGCACCGTCACTCGACTTTGCCATGAACTCCCCCAAAGGGACCGTCGACAGTGCGAGGCTGGGTGCTCCCAGTCCGACGCACCCCGCCCAGCAACGGAACCTGCGCAACGCAAACGGTGCGTACCGGGACGCGGCCCGACGAGCGGCCAACGCCGGCAGCGATCCCGCCTATGGCCCGTCCACTTGGCGTCACCATAGGCTGCCCTGCAGTGCAGTCCCCTCGTCTGGAGCAGCTTGGCCCCGTTCCCACCTAGTCTCCCTCAAGGTCAGTGAGGTCCTCTACCTCCGCCAGGGTGGCCAGAAGGCGCGTGTAGTTACGTAGGTCCGTCTGCAGTTCGGTCAGATCAGCGCGAAACTCCATGCAGCGATCGCTGTCTCCGAACGCTCCACTCAGCGAGAGGCGATGCCACTTCGCCGTGAAAGGGCGAACCACTTGGTTCAGGACCGGAACTGCGATCTTCGAGAACTCGATGCAGTTTCTGCCTTTTCGACGCAAGATCTCCCGTGTCGTGGGAAAGAGGGAGTAGATGCTCTCAAGAGCCACCCTCTCATCTCCCCAGTTCTCCGCCAGTGGTTGCGATGCGATTCTCGTCAGCATCTCAACGTAGAGTTCCCACGCAGCCTCCCGATCTGGGTCCTTCGGTTCCCATTCGAGCTCGCTGAAGCCGAGCTTGATCTTGACCTTCGTCAGGCCGACCTTCTGGAACAGCTCTCGGAACTTCATGGGTAACCTCCTACCGGACAGCTAGGCGCAACCAGTCGTGAAGTGACAGCCACTCAGGCCCACTGGGTAGGGTGACAACCCAGAGGCCAGCCAACTTGACTATCTTCGGGTAGAGATGGAAGTACTCGGTTCGAATCCACGGGGGCATCGAGCCGGTCTCAGTGGCCGGGAGAATCGCGTTGGGTGGCACGTTGTGAAAGCCATCGCCGAGTCCTAGTTCCCACGGGATCCATCTTGATTTGTGGCAGTTCTCAGTTGCCAGCACAACGAGGCGAGGGCAGCCCTGGATTTCCGACCGGAGCACCGCGGCGGTGGCTGGATTAGGTGGGTCCGGGAGCCGCTGGTCGAAATCGTCGGCGTAGACCGATGCACCATGCTGCTCAAGGAGATCAACTACTCCCGGGACCATTTCGTCGTCCTTTGAGCAGTGTGACAGGAACACGTCCTTGCCGCTCG
>JALOPK010000283.1 GCA_025453925.1 Candidatus Eiseniibacteriota bacterium
GATATGGTTGGACGCTACGGCGGCGACGAGTTCCTCATCGTGCTTCCCCTGGCACGACGGGACGGGGCGCTGATGAAAGCCGAGGCCCTCCGCGAGTGGATCACCCAACTTCGCGTCCCCGCACTTCCCCGATCGGTGACGATCAGCGCTAGTTTCGGAGTCGTGTCGGCGGAATCCTCCGGCGATCTCGACGCCGCGACGCTCATCCGGCGTGCCGACCAGGCCCTCTACCGCGCGAAGGCAGGAGGAGGAAACCAGGTCGCGCTCTGGACCCCGTGAGGCTCGCGCTCCCCGTGTTCCCGCGCCGCAATCGGTCCCGTGCCTTCCTCGTCTGGAGGTATCGGCACCTTCTGGTCCAGCTTGCCAAACGGGATCTCACGGCACGCTACAAGAACAGCGTCCTCGGCGTCGTCTGGTCCCTGCTTCATCCGTTTCTCATGATGCTGATCCTCGCGGTGGTCTTCAGCTACGTCGGCAGGTTCAACGTCGGGATCCCCCACTACCCGGCCTTCATCCTCTGCGGATACCTCCCGTGGCTCTTCCTGGCGACGAGTCTTACCACCTCCGTCCGCTCCGTGGTGGACGCGGCCAACCTTATCCACAAAGTGGCCTTTCCTCGTGAAGTGCTCCCCTTGGCCATCGTGCTCTCCAACCTCGTGAACTTCCTCTTGGCACTCGTGCCCCTGCTCGGATATCTCGCCTTCTCCGGTATCGCTCCCGGCCCCGGTCTTTTCGCACTCCCCGCGATCATCGGCTGCCAGGCGCTCCTGTTGGCGGGTCTGAGCATGTTCCTCTCGGCGGCCAATGTGTACGCCCGGGACGTCGGCGTGGTCCTCGAAGTAGCCCTCTTCGCGCTGTTCTATCTCTGCCCTGTCTTCTATTCCCCAGAGATGATCCTCGATACCGTGCCGCGTGCCGTGGCCGGAGCCTACTTCTTGAACCCGATGGCCACACTCATGGTGCTCTATCGTTCTGCCCTGATGGGAACGGCGACGCCGTCCCTGGACATGCGCATCTGGGGGGCGACGGCGCTGCTGGCATCTTCTGCGGCATGCGTGCTGGGCTGGTGGTTCTTCGTCTGGCGTCAGCGATCGTTCGTGGAGGAATTGTGACGCCGTCCGTGGTCGTCGATCGCGTCGCCAAGCGGTTCTCACTGGAGCATCATCGCCCGACCAGCTTGCGGGAACGTTTCGTGAGGAGGCGTTGGCGGAGGGCCCGCCCGGATGAGCTATGGGCTCTCAGAGATGTGAGTTTTTCCGTCGACTCCGGGGAGGTTTTCGGGGTCCTGGGAGCGAATGGTTCGGGGAAGAGCACGCTGCTCCGTCTGATCGCGGGCGTGATGGAGCCCACCTGCGGCGAGATCCGGACCGCGGGGCGGGTGGGCGCGCTTCTGGATCTGTCGGCGGGCTTTCACCCGGAACTCACCGGGCTGGAGAACATCGACTTGAACGGCGCCCTGCTGGGCATGGGGCCTTCGGAGGTTTCTGCGAAGAGGGAGAACATAGTCGCCTTCTCGGGCCTCCAGTCCTTCATCGACAGCCCCGTGAAGTACTACTCGTCCGGCATGCTGATGAGGCTCGGTTTCTCCATCGCGATCCACCTCGATCCCGAGGTGCTCCTGGTGGATGAGGTCCTCGCGGTCGGCGACGAGGAGTTCCAGCGCCGGTGTCTCGATCGCATCGAGAATCTCCGGGTCAGGGGCAAATGCGTGGTGCTGGTCACGCACGACCTGTCGCACGTCCGGCAACTGTGCCACCGTGCAATCTGGCTGAGAGACGGTGTCATCGCCGCCGAGGGCAAGGCGGAGTCGGTGGTGAATGCATACCTCGCCGCCGCGGACAAGTCGCAGAAGGTTGCCGAGGGTGGCGCGGGGACGAGGTGGGGGAGCGGGGAACTGGAGATTGAGGCGGTGACGATCGCAGGGGGAACCGGCGTGGGGAGCATACCACTCACCGGGCGTCCATTCGTCGTCGACATCCACTACATTGCGCACGTTCCCGTGGAGCGACCCGTGTTCGGGATCGGCATCCATCGCATTGATGGCGTGCACGTGACGGGGCCGAACACGTCTACGGGCAGGTTTGAGATTCCCATGGTGACCGGACGTGGCGTCGTCGAGTTCCGGGTTGATCGTTTGCCCCTGCTTCCCGGCAGCTACGCGTTGTCCGCGGCTGCGTATGATCATTCAATACGCCATCCGTTTGATCACCACGAGGGCATGTATCGCTTTCTCGTGGGCAAGGAGGGAACCGGAGAGCTTGAGGGCGTGGTGAGCTTCGATGGTCGGTGGGGCCATGTCGCAGGTACGCGCCTCTCGCGGTGCAACTTATTTGAGGAGGTCTCTCGTGAGTAGGTCGTCTTGTCTGCTACTCGTTCTGTTCGCCGCATGCACCGGCACTACGGGCCGGTGGGCGACCCGGGCCTGGGACGGAGGATCCGAGAGGGTGCCCGTTGTCGATGTCGAGAACCCGGATTCAGCCTTCGAAGTGGTGATGACCCAGCGGCATCGTGGAGTCCAGGTTCCCATGGTTCAGCAGGGCCTGAACGCATACGGACGGCTGAATCTCACGGTTTGGGTTCGCAACACGGGCCGGGCTCAGGAGATGGTGGAACTGAAGGCGAAGTTCTTCGACGCAACGGGTGGGCCTCTGGACGCCGTGGCTGATTGGGCACAGGTGTTCGTGGGACCGGGAGACGCCACGCAGGCGGAGTTGCTGTGCGCGGAGGATGGCGCGGCCACCTTCAAAGTGCTCATCCGATAGCGGTCGAGCCGCGCCTGCGGGTCGGATTAGCGGGTATGGACGGCGGGGGGCGCTACACGTTGCTGCAGTGTTTCCGTGATCCGTGCGGATACTATGGCCACGCCTGCAAGAGAGAGGTGAATCCCGTCCCTGGAGAAGAGCGCACCAAGATCCCTCGGCGGCAGCGAGCCCAGTTCCGACTCCAGATCCAGCATGATCGCCCCCGTGCTGTCGGCAACCTCGCGGACAATCCCGTTGTAGCCGCGGTGCAGTTCCATGGACGATGCCTTGTCCGTCGCGAACTCGCGCTCGACAAGGTAGTCGGGTGCGTCCAGCCGGTAGTGTGACGTGGGGGCGGTGAGGAACACCACCGGTATCCCAACCTTTCGGAACAGCTCGTGGATGTGCGTGAGGTTTTCCCTGTAGTCCTTGGGAGACACGCGCAGTTCGTCCAGCGGGCGCGGACGTGTTCCCCGCAGGGTGTCCTTCACCCATGCCGCGAGTTGCACAAGGCGCGATTCCTGACGGATCTGGCTCAGGCGCCCGGATGTGGGAGTGCCCCGGGGCATGCTCTTCTGCGCATCCGGAGCCCCATACGCTCGGTAGTGATCATTCCAGCCGAAGAGCACCACTGCGGCGTCGGGTTCGAGAGTTGTCCCATAGAGCTCCGCCAGCACCCTGCCCTGGTATGAGCTGTAGCCCGCCGTGGCCAGGCTCACGCATTCGTACCGCAGCGAATCCGAAGACCGCGCGAGATTCAACATGTGACCCACCACCTCGGGGAAGCCTTGCTCGGTCACGGAATCACCGAGGAAGATTATCCTGAACCATCCCTTTGGCTTGGGCCTGGGCACTTCCCTGCCCACGAAGCCAAGTGAGTTTACCGTGCGGTCCTCACGGCTCCGCCGCCAGAACAATTGCGGATCGGGCTGCAGTTGCGCGAACCTGCTGGGCCGCGGGTAACCAAACTGGATGCCTGCCTCGTATCTGAAGTCGCGCAGCCTCAGGGCGAGTTCCGGAACGACGATCAGCAGATTCAGCAGAGCGGCCGCGAGGATCACATTCACGGCCCTGCCCTGCCGGAGTCTGGCGACCCCATGCCATGCCGTCATCGCCAGCAGTCCGAACACCAGGGTCGCCGTGACCATGGAAGGATTCGCGCGGCACAACGCCAGCGACAGCGCCAACGAGACGGCGACGGACAGCGTACTGAACACTCGGACGATGCGTGCATCGCGCGACATGTGGTACCTCGGGGAATGAGGTGGTGACCAAAGGGGATGTCGGGAAGTAGGGCCTCGAATCCGCCGTGGCAAGCCCTCTTGCTCCCCGGCTGCAGGGAAGCGTGCCAGGGCCTCTCAGATTGAGGAGCGGTGATCCGGTGCGAACGAAGTGGCGCCGAGCCTTCCGGTGATGAGGAAGAGAAACCACAGGCTGCCAAGCTCGTCCGGCCGCCCGTGGAGCGCGAACACCAGAATGCCGCCGGCAAGGAATGCGATTCTCGCGGCACGGTGCGCAAGGGCCGCCGGCGCGCGGGGCCGCAGCAGGGCGCTGCATGTCTCGAGAAGCATGCCCAGCACGTACGTGAGCAGGAGAACGAAAAGGGCCGCCGCACCCGCCCGCGATGCCCATGGTGGAAACGGCACCACCGCCCGGTGGAGCAGCACAGAGGCGATCCATGCCGGAATGACCAGATACTGAGGGTCGCGCAGCAGCCGTATCTTCAACCCGGGAAGGGCTGCTCTGCATCCGGCGGCTTGACCGGATGGGGGCGGCCGCCTAAGCTGGCCTGCATGGTCGGTGCAAGAGGGCATCCTGCCGGAGTGGTGAAATGGCAGACGCGCCGGACTCAAAATCCGGTGGCCTTCGGGTCGTGTGGGTTCGAGTCCCACCTCCGGCACTCGTCGAGTTCGGTCACGGCTGCGCATCGCGCATCACGCTGATGACGGCCAGCCGATCCCATGGCGCGTCCAGGCTCTCCACGGCCAGGTAGTTGCCTCCGGACGCAGCCCAGACAGTCCCTTCTTCCATGGCGACGTCCAGCAGCAGGAGTGATCCGTCTTGCGATTCCCGCACGTCGCCAAGACTCCTCAGCAGCCGCCGAGCCGCTGTGGATGCGGCCCTTCCATCTGCCATTCTACAAAGCAGCACTTCGTCCGCCGTGTTCCTCCGGT
>JALOPK010000284.1 GCA_025453925.1 Candidatus Eiseniibacteriota bacterium
GCATCCATGCATGCGCGGCAACAGGCTGCCCGGAAGGCGCGCGCCTATCCTGAGCGCTGGTTGACGGCGATACTTGGGGGAATGCCCGACAACGCGGGCCTCTGGGCCGCAGTCCACCATGGCCGGGTAGTCTCTGCCCTGCTGGTCGGGTGGAGCGGTAAGGCGGCCACCGCCCTATTGTCCGCAGCGGATCCCGAGGCACGCCCTCTGAAGGCGGGAAACCTGCTCTATCTGGGCGTGTTGGAAGCGTTGGCCCTGCGAGGGCTCCACAGCGTGGATCTCGGCGGTAGCCGGGATCTCCCAGCGCTGGAGATGTTCAAACGGTCGCTTGGAGGCACCAGGGTGTCGCGACCCTTCTTCCGATACCGTCATCCCGGGCTGCGGCTCTACCAGCGGCTTGCCTCGCCACGGCGCAATTGACATGCACAGGCCGATCACCGTAGTTCTGTATGCATTCGCTCATAGCAGGAGATGAAGTGATGACAAAGCACATGGCCGTTTGCGTATTGGCACTGCTTGCCACATCCGTGGCCGCCGGCAGCGCCTTCACTGACCTGACCGAGGGAGCGCCGCAGGGACCATTGTCTCGCTTGGGCTTCCTTGACTCCTCTCGACTCAGCATCCGTAACAGCCTGTTCTTCGGCTATTCGAGTGACGGCGCCACTCAACGGGGTGGGGGCGCGTTCATGACGTCCCTTGGATACGCCGTCAGCCCCCAGCTGGCGGTAAGGGCCACGCTCACGAAAGACTTCACGTTTCTTGGTCGGGGGCCTTCGGATGAGGGCATCTCGTTGTCTGGTCTGGATCTCGAGTGGACTCCCAGCAAGAGCTTGTTCGTCCACATCGCGTTTTCGTCTCCGCCCGCCTATTCGCTTCGAGATCCCCACGCGCTGACCTGGCGCTAGCCGTTCGCGGGCGACCGTCCAGCCTCGTGTACAGAGTCCTGGGGATCGCCCCCACGCCGTTCTTCTCCGATCGAGGCTGCCACGTCAGGATTCTCGAGGAAGCACACGCCCTTCAGGCGCTCGGCCATCAGGTCACGATCTGTGCGTATCACCTCGGACGCGACCCGGCCGGTTTGGTCGTGCATCGCATCCCCCGGATACCATGGTACTCGAAACTCGACGCGGGTCCTTCCTGGCACAAGTACTACATCGATATGCTGCTCACGGTTCGGGCGCTGCTGTCCGGGCTCCGCGACAAGCCCGACATCGTGCATGCCCACCTGCACGAAGGGGTGTTCATAGGATACTTCGTGAGTCGCATACTCGATGTTCCCCTGGTGTTTGATCTTCAGGGCAGCCTGATCGGAGAAATGCTGGCCCATGAGTTCATTGCCGACCGCGGGCTGTTCTTCCGCCTCAACCGCTTCCTTGAGACGATGACGACCCAGATGGCGGACGTGATACTGGCATCGTCGGTCGGCGCGGCGTCCTACTTGAGGGAAGACCCCGACTTCAATGCGAAGAAGGTGCACGTCGTTCCCGAGGGCATCGACGTCGCGATGTATGAGAAGTGTCAAGACCGCGGGCGCATACGGCAGTCCCTGGGAATCCCCGGTGACGCGCCGGTATGTGTCTACTTGGGGTTGCTCTACCCGTACCAGGGAATCGACACGCTCGTTCGTGCCGCCCCCGATGCCTTCGCCGCGTCCCCTGATCTCCACTTCCTCATTGTCGGGTTCCCCAACGAGGCGCACTACGCCCGCATGGCGGACCAGACCGGCTTTGGCCCGAGGTTCCATTTCGTCGGGCGCGTGAACTACGAGGATCTTCCTTCGTATCTTGTAGCAGGGGATCTGGCCGTGACTCCCAAAGACTCCCGGACCGAGGCGAACTCCAAGATCTACAACTTCATGGCGGCAGGGCTGCCCGTGGTGGCCTACGATACTCCGACCAACCATTCGATTCTCAGGGAGCTGGGGACCTATGTGCCGCGCGGGGACGACCGGGCCTTTGCCCGCGCCATCGGCGAGCTCGCCCGGGATCGAGATCGCATGAGCACCGTGGGACTTGCGGCGCGGGAACGCGCCCGGGAGTTTAGCTGGCTCGATGTCGGCAGGAGGATCATCGCCGTCTATGACGAGGTGATTCAGGCTCGTGAGTGAGGGGATGCACTCTGCACCTCGCACCGTTTCAGAAAGGAGCTGTCAATGAGAGGAATCTTGGTGTGTATGATGCTGGGCATCGCCATTGCGGGGCTGGCGTGTTCGGAGAGTAAGCAGCCCGTCGATGACGTGCTCGTGGAAGGCGACGGCATACGGATCACCAAGAAGGACTTCGATGAGTATCTGGCGCAAGTGCCGCCCTTCGCCCGGAACCAGTACTCCGACGAGAAGCTCCTCGAGTTCTACATCAAGGGAGAATTGGCGTACATGGACGCGCTCCGCCTTGGCCTCGACCGCGAGGCCAAGGTCCGCAAGTCCATCGACCTGGCGGTGAAGCAACTGCTGCAGAAGGAGTATACCCGCCGCGAGATCAACGAGAAGATGGGCATCGCCGATGCGCAGGTCCACCAGTACTATGACCTTCACAAGGATGAGTTCAGGGCGCCTCCGCAACGGAAGTGCTGGCACATCCTCACCCGTACCCGGGAGGATGCGGAGCGAGCCAGGCAGGCGGTGCTCGGCGGTGAGGACTTCCGTGACGTCGCCACTCGGTTTTCCATCGACGACGAGACACGGGAACAAGGGGGTCGGATGGGTATCTTCTCGAAGGAGGAGGCGCCAGCCCCCCTGAAGACACGACCCGCGGTCCTGGAGAGTCTGTTCGTCCTCGCTCCCGGCAGTGTGAGCGGAGTCATCGAGAGTGACATCGGTTTTCATGTGCTCAAGGCCGATCCCGCGAAGCGGATGCCGTACCTGCCCGTCGAATCCGTCGCCAAGCGAATACGGGAACAGCTTCTGGTGCCGGACTCCCTGGTTCAGAGTCACTACGATTCACACAAGGATGCCTATCATATCGACGACAGGGTACAGGTTCGGGTCATCGTCGTCGCGACCAGAGCCGATGCGGAGAGAACCAGGGAGCGGGTGCTGAGTGGCGAGGACATGGCGGCTCTGGCGCGGGAACTCAGCATCGACTCCCGCTCCTCATACCGCGGAGGGCTCCTTGACTGGCTTCGGCGCGGTGTTGCCAAGCCGGGCATCGAGCCGGCTCTTGAGTCGGCCCTGTGGGACGTGCCGGCGGGAGAAATGGGCCCAGTCGTGAAGACGGCAAGGGGCTTCGAGGTATTCAGGGTCGAGAAGCGTGACTACGCAGGCGTACAGCCGCTGGAGGAAGTGCGCGACCGCATCCGGAGCCAGTTGATGGTCGGTGCCCGGGAGCAGGCCATGGAGCGCGCGTTCCAGGCGCTCAGGGACAAGTACCGCGTCACCGTGGCGACGCCCGGCAAGAAGGCAACCCTCCGCGCGGCCGTTGACGCCGGCGCGACGGGTGAGACACGTGGCCGCGAATCGATGAACGAGGAGGAACTCTTCTCGCTGGCCTCGAGTCACTCCGATCCTGCCCAGCGGTTGGAGATCTATCGGGAGATCGCCGTGAGATTCCCGGGCGGCGAACGAGCGGACGACAGCCAGTTCATGATCGGCTTCGTCCTCATGGACGAGCTGCATGATACCGCGGCTGCGGTCGGTGCCTATGGCGATCTACTCGAACGGTTCCCGTCCAGCGACTGGGCCGACGACGCCCGGGCAATGCTTGAGATGATGGGCGGCACTCACGTGACCCCGCCATCTCCGGCCGCGGAGGTGGGAACAAAGGCGACAAACGCCGGTGACCCTATAAGGTGAGCAAGCCCGAGCCTTGTCGCCACGCTCTCGATCGCCCGAGAGAACCGGGGGCTGCCGACGAACCGGTGCAGCCTGTAGGGCAAAACGAAGCCCCGCCGCGAGTCCACGGGGAGAAACCCAGCCGCAGCGAAGGCGCGCCGCATGTCGGCAACCGAGAACACCCGGTGGCGTGGATGGGAATCCCGGCGGCACAAGGACCAGACTCCGGGCTCCAGTGCGGCGAACGATGGCGACACGGGAAAATCCACGATCACCGCACAACGCGCCACCCTGCAGGTTTCGGCGACCGCTGTCCTCCAGTCCGCGAGGTGCATGAGCAGCCGCGACGCCACGAGGACGTCCACCGACTTGCTGCGGAAGGGCAGAGTGTGGGCATCACCCGCAACGAGTGGTGTCGACGTGCGCCGGGCGCGCAGAACGCGCAGCATCTCGGCGCTGCGATCCATGGCCACATAGCGAGCGCCCTCACCGATTGTGTCGGCGAGTTTCCCGGTTCCCGCGCCGAGATCGACCACGATACGTGGATGCGGGAAGCGGCAGGCGAGTGCATGAAACTGCCTCGTCTCTTGCGAAAGGAAGAGCGCGCCGACCGGCCCCCCGTACCTGTCGGCGTGGAATGCCTCCGCGATCCGGGGGTCGGAGTAGTGTGAGATGACATCACGTGCTGGCAGGAGCATCATTCAGCCTCTGGCTCGCGTGGCGGCGGTGACCGTGGCGGCGCTGTCTCTGGCCTGCGCCTCCGTGGCGCCGGCCGTGTGGCGACCCGCAACGGAAGACCCGATGGTGCATGCCATGGCCGGAGCCATGGAGGAACAGGATCGCCGGCTCGGCGCCGCGCTCCGGGAGTACACCGCGGCGGCCCACGTCGATGACGATCCCTACCTCTGGTACAAGGTGGGGGCTCTGTCACTCAGAGTCGGTGACGTGGAGCGCGCAGCGGCAGCCCTGGCGCGGGCCGCTGAAAGCCCGGGCGCACCACTCCCCTGGCTTCGACAGGCCGCCGCGGTCCAGAGCCTTTCCGGCCGACCGCTTGAAGCACTCAAGATACACTTCCGAGTCCTGGATGCACGGCCTGGAGATCCAGGCTCGGCTCTGGCAGCG
>JALOPK010000034.1 GCA_025453925.1 Candidatus Eiseniibacteriota bacterium
ATCGAATGTGGGCGATGGGGTGCTGACGATCAGCGCGGTGGAGGGGAGCGAGGCGTGGCTCACGGGGGAGTTTCCTGCGGCTTTGCCAGTGATCATACAGCCTGGTGCCAGCGGCGTGATGATCGTGAGCGTGAATGCGAGTTCGCTGACAGCGGGTGCATATGCGGGGGTACTCTCAATCGGCAGCAATGATGCCGATGATCCCGTTCTTCCGGTCGGCATCAGCGCGACGGTGCCGCGGGTGGAAATGGTCTCCATCCCCGGGGGCACGTTCCAGATGGGTTCGACCTCGTCGTGGGGATCACAGAATGAGCAGCCGGTGCATGAGGTGACGGTGCGGGAGTTCCTGATGGCGAAGTACGAGGTGACGAACGAGGAGATGCGGGCGGTGATGCAGTGGGCGTATGACAACGGGAAGGTGAACGCGAGCGGCACAACAGTGACCAACGCGGAGGGCAACGCCCAGGAACTGTTGGATCTAAACGGTTACTGCGAGATCAGCTTCTCGGGAGGGGTGTTCACGGTGGACAGCGGGAAGCAGAACCGCCCCTGCGGGGACGTGACATGGTACGGCGGGCAGGCGTTCTGCAACTACCTGAGCGACATGGAGGGGTTGCAGCGTTGCATCTCGTTCAACGACTGGAGTTGCACGTGGACGGCAAACGGGTATCGGTTGCCGACGGAGGCGGAGTGGGAGTACGCGTGTCGGGCGACGAGTACGACAGACTACTACAATGGGGATGAGACCGCGGGGGGCTGGTCCTATGATCCGAATCTCGATGCTATCGGCTGGTACTACTGGAATGAAACCGGGTGGACGAACCCGGTGGGGCAGAAGCAGGCGAACCAGTGGGGATTGAAAGACATGAGTGGGAACGTATGTGAATGGTGCTGGGACTGGTGGGGGGCGTACTCGGACCAACCGCAGACGGATCCGACTGGTCCGACGGGGGGCTCGGGCCGGGTCAAACGCGGCGGGGGTTGGGACTCGGGCGCCGAGGTCTGCCGTTCGGCGTTTCGCAGCTTGACTCCCCCGGCCTTCAGCTACTACTGGCTGGGCTTCCGCCCCGCGAGGAGATGATCCGGTCGGCAGTAGGCAGTCGGCAGTTGGCAGTCCGGGCTGAACCCCGAACCCCTGTGTGAGAGTCCGCCTTCAAAGGGCTCGTGGTGAACCGCCCCAGACTGTAGCCACGTCTCGGTCCACGCCGCCTTGACAGGGTGCCATGGTCCATGTGTCGGAGGAGATCGCTTGGATTCCGAGTGAACGCCCTCACGGGCAGAGTCAGGGGCTCATCCCAGAACGCTGCGTTGTGGATTATATGTGCCATATTTGCATTGAAAGAATAGTCCATGCTGTATGCGAGAGGTGCAACAATGCCACAGCTACACCTATATGTTCAGGAGAAGACCGCTTCCAAGATCCGCCAGATTGCCCGGTTGCGGGGTCTTAGCGTCTCGCGACTCCTGGCCGATCTCGTCAGCAGGGAGGTGCCGACGGAGTGGCCTGATTGGTTCTTCATTGATGTGGCGGGCGGCTGGCAAGGAGAGCGGCTGGAGCGATCCGCTCAGGGGGTTGCAGAACACCGAGATAGTCTCTGATGTACTTGCTTGACACCAACGCATGCATCCGGATCCTGAACTCATCATCGGGGCCTCTGATTGAACGACTTCGGGGGGAGAGCTCCGACCAGATCCGAACCTGTTCGGTCGCCAAAGCCGAGCTTCTGTGCGGGGCGAGAAAGAGCAGCAGAGTAACTGAGAACTTGCGCGTGTTGCGGCGTTTCTTCGATCTGATTGCGTGCGTTCCGTTCGACGACGTTTGCGCGGAACACCACGGACCCATCCGAGCCGAGCTCGAGCGTGAAGGCACTCCCATTGGACCGTACGACCTTATGATCGCCTCCACGGCGAAGGCCCATGACATGACGCTGGTGACCCACAATGTGGACGAGTTCGCCCGCGTGGTGGGTCTGCGCGTTGAAGATTGGGAGCGCTGACTGCAATGTCGCGGTTATCTATCGCACCACAGCGCACCACGGTCAGGCTGCCACTCGCGTGCTGATCACCCGCCCTGAGTCGATAGAGCACGTAGGTTGGGTTAGCGCAGCGTAACCCAACAGAGGATACTTCGTGGTTGGAGTCTGGCTTCCAGCGGTGCGGTGGGCGACCGTCGCGTGGTCTCCCGCACCTCGGGATGCGGGATCAGGCGCGAACGGTGGGCTGCATTCGCGGCTGACGCCGCTCCTTTTGGGAGTTCAGCGTACATATGAGCCGGAGGGGCGAATCAGTTCCCCTGTCCCCCGGAAGCCTCTCGTGGACGAATACCGCGACGCGGAAGTGGGATGCCGCCTCTACTCGCGGTGGAGCTCACTGAGGATGAGGCACCCGAGGAGCAGAGCCAGATCTCTTCCTTTCTCGCCGGGCTCAACGGAACTCACTGTCAACAGGCAGCAGGCGTCATGCACCTCGATCGTGGCTTCGATCATACGTGCGCCATCCCCGACATCGACTCGTTCGGCTGATGGCACATCCCGTGCCTGAAACAGCGCGAGTGCCTGCGCGCTTGTCGCCATGCTATATAGCTCTGCCGTGAGGCGGCCTCCCCTCTCGTGCACGTACGTTCCCGCGACCGCCCAGATGAAGCCGTAATCGAAATACTGAATGGCTCCTCCGTCGATCAGGTCGAAGAGCTGATCTCCCACGAAGCGCTTGGGCGGCTCGACCAACTTGAATCCAGCACGCACAAGGTCGGCGGGCAGGAAAGCAAGATCAGGCTGTGAGCGATCGCATGCACGGTTCGAGGCGGTGTGGCCCGGCGGTCTGTGAACCATCCACTCCCCGGTGTAGCGGGGATGGCACGACATGGCGGACGCCACAACGAGAACCACCCATCTCGCGCTCATGCGTCCCGCACCTCGACCAGCGACATGTCGCTGGTGCCCAACCCCAGTTCCGCCGCGCGATGGATACTGATGACCTCCTCCAGCTTGATCGTGTCAAACAGACCGACCGCGTAGGTGTCCAACGCGACCTGGTCGGTACCGGCGAGGATCTCATTCGGGGTGGCCAATTCGCCCGGACCCTGGGGACCCTTTGTCTTCATGATGGTGGTGGCGTCGACGATGGTCAGCGTCGGAGGAACGCGCTGCTGGATCTCCGCAATGCACGAGGCGATGTGATTCCAATGCTCGGGGCTGGTGCGCGAGTCGGTCCGGAAGTTCTGATGGAAGAAGGTCCGGTTCCAGACTATGCCCATCCAGTTCTTCAGGGCTCCCGTGTACTTCGTGCAGCCGTGGCTCTTGGCCACCGGGATGTTGATAATGACATCCGATTCCAGCAGCTCCCGGATCACGCTCGCGTTCTTGAGCACAGCCGCATCGGGGAGTGCGACGTCCACGAACCGGGTGTTCTCGAAGGCGGGGCCGACCGTCACCCCGAGTTCGGTACCGAGGGCGTTCATGCCGCTGAACTCGAACGCATTCCGCGGGTGTTGGCCCATGACCGGAAAGTCGACGATGCTCACCTTGGAGGCGCCGGCGTCGAGACACATCTGCGCGGCTGCCCTGACCACGTCCGGATGTGTGTTGGCGTGGAACTCGAAGGGCCGGTCCCACCCCACGTTGGGTTTGATCACTACGGTCGCTCCCTTGGACACGAACCGTTCCATGCCGCCAAGCTGCGCCACGGCAGCCCTGGTCATGGCGATGAAGTCTGTGCCGCGAGCCCTGGCAATCATCGAGCGGAATCCCTCTGATGTGCTCTCTGCCCCAGCCGAGGCATGCGCCCGGGGCGCCAAGGCGGAGGGCGCCAAGCCCGTCGCCAAAACCCCCGTGCCCATGTGCCGCAAGAAGTCTCGTCGTCTCATATGACACCTCCTCAAACTTCGATGGCCCGGTGTTCCGCTCATAAGAACCCATGCGTGTGCCGCCGGTCAAGCCGGCTGGTGTGCCCCCGGCCCCATTGGGATCGAAGGTGCGCACTTCGCAGGAACGCTCCGCCACACCTCGTTCATCCTCAGCGGAATGGAGGGTCTTCGCCCATGCCGTGATGAGACCCACGGCCGACGACAAAGCCGGAACACGGCCCCCGCTCGCGATGTATGAACAGTAACGCGCCGGAGAGATACCGGGATCGCGTCCCACCGCGTACATTCGGCGCACACCGGATTTCACCGAGGGTGACGCCCCGCACTCCCGCCCAGCCTGTCGTGCCGGGCGTCGGACGACGTCTGAGAGCGGCTTCCAGGGGCGCGCCGCCGCGCGCGGCTTGTTCGCTCATGGCCGCTGTGTCAGGGGTCGGGTCGTGGCCGCGCCATGTCGCCAGCGTTCGCCGTGGATTCGTCGTAGATCGGAAGAACTCATGAGACGGAAGTATGTCATTCCCCTCGTCGCAGTATGCGCGGCGTTCCTCGCGTGGCGCCTCGTGGCTTTGATTGCTTCGCGCGGAGACGGGCAGTCCGGAAGGGGAGGTCGGCCTGCCGTTGCCGTGGAAGTGGACAGCGTGCGGTTCGGCCTCATCCGGGACGTGCGGCTCCTCACGGGCACCGTGGTTCCGCACTACCAGTATGTGATCGCGCCGAAGATCTCGGGTCGGCTCGTCACGCTCGCGCCGCGGATCGGTGATTGGGTCGACTCGGGCGAGATCGTCGGCCTTCTTGAGGATGCTGAGTACGAGCAGGGAGTGATCGAGGCTGAAGCCAACCTCAATATTGCCCGGGCCTCACTGGCGGAGGTCGGCATTCAATTCGAGCTGGCGCACCAGGAGAAGGACCAGGTCGAGACGTTGCAGGCCAAAGGGATTGCTTCCCCGTCCGAGCTGGACGCGGCCGTATCCAACCATGCCGCGCTCGCGGCGCGCCTCGACCTTGCCAAGGCCCAGGTCCAGCAACGGGAAGCTGCGCTGCAATCGGCGAAGATTCGACGCAGCTACACCCGGCTCGCAGCCTCGCGATCCGGGTTCATTGGTGAGCGCTTCGTGGATGCGGGCGCGCTGTTGGCGCCGAACACCTCCGTGCTTTCGGTGGTGGCCATCGATTCGGTCCTCGTGCGAGCCACGATTATCGAGCGCGACTACGGGAGTATCAGGGCGGGGCAAAGGGCGGAGGTCATGGTGGATGCCTTTCCTTCGCGCCGTTTCGCGGGGGTTGTCGCCCGTGTGGCCCCTCAACTCCAGGAAGCATCCCGCGTCGCCCAGGTGGAAGTGGGCGTCGCCAATGACTCCCTGCTGCTCAAGCCGGGCATGTTCGCCCGCGTCGAGGTCGTGATCGAGGAAAAGGAGCACGCCCAGGTCGCGCCCACTCGCGCCTTGGTGACCAGAAATGGTCAGAGGGGCCTCTTCGTGGTGGCGGCCCAGGCATCCGAGGCCCGGTATGTGCCCGCGATAACGGGCATTCAGACCCCCACGCAGACCGAAATCCTCTCCCCGACAATCGAAGGCGTGGTCGTGACCCTTGGGCAGCATCTTCTCGAAGACGGCAGCGAGGTGCTCTCTCCAAAGGCTGACTCAGCCCGCCTGCAGGCGCAGGGCGCGGGCCCCGGGAAGACGAAATCCCGATGAGCATCGTCGCCGGGCCCATTCGACGTCCCGTCCTCACGACGGTCGTTTTCATCGTCGTGATCACGGTGGGCGCGGTCTCCCTCTCCCGGCTCTCCATCGACCTCATGCCCGAGATCACCTTCCCCAGCGTATCGGTCATCACCGACTACGGCAATGTCGGCCCGGAGGAAGTCGAAGAGTCGATCACGCGGCCCATCGAGGAAGCCCTGGCGGCAGTGCAGGGCGCCGAGGAGATCACCTCGACATCCTCGGAAGGCTCCAGCCAGGTGCGGGTCGCCTTTGCGTGGGGAACTGATCTGGACGTGGCGACCAACGATATTCGTGACCGTCTCGACCGGGTGATGGACCGCCTGCCGGATGACATCTCCCGGCCTACCATCCGCAAGTTTGATCTTTCGGCATTCCCCGTGCTCATCCTTACCGCCGCGGGGAAACTGAGCCCCCTGGAGCTGCGGCACCTCGTCGAGGAACAGGTCAAGTATCGGATTGAGCGCGTTCCCGGCGTGGCTGCAGTGGATATCCGCGGCGGTCTCTCCCGCGAGATCCATGTGGACCTCCAAGCCCGAAAACTCAAGGCGTTGGGCCTGTCTTCCGACGCGGTGATCGCCGCACTTCGAAGCGAGAACCAGAATGTCCCTGCAGGCCTCTACCGCGAGGGCAACCTCGAGGTTCTGGTGCGCACACAGGGAGAATACGCCTCGCTTGATGAGATCCGCGCCACCGTCATCACCGTCCGTGACGGCGTGCCGATCCGCATCGGCGATGTGGCGGAGATCAGAGACTCCTGGGAAGAGGTTCGTCAACTGGTTCGCATCGACGGTGCATCCGGCATTCGCATTGCCGTGAACAAGCAGTCGGGAGCGAACACCGTCCGCGTCGCCGAGAACGTTCATGCCGAAGTCGCGCGCATCAATCGCGACATGCCTCAGATCCATCTCACCCCGGTCATCGACACCTCCACCTACATCGAGCAGTCCATCGCGACGCTCCGCACCTCGACCCTCGTCGGCGGCGCGCTCGCCATCATCATTCTGTTCACCTTCCTCCGCAGCCTCTCCAGCACCCTCATCATCGCGACCGCGATTCCCATTTCCATCATGGCGACTTTCGGGCTCATGTACTTCGGCGGGTTTACGCTGAACATCATCACGTTCGGCGGTTTGGCCTTGGGCATCGGCATGCTGGTGGACAGCGCGATCGTCGTCTTGGAGAACATCTACCGCCACCGCGAGGCGGGGCTCTCGCCCGTCCAAAGCGCACTTGTCGGGACCGGCGAGGTCGGTGCTGCCATCATGGCCAGCACCCTGACGACGGTGGTGGTGTTTTTCCCGGTGGTGTTTGTCCGCGGGATGTCAGGGATCATGTTTCAGCAGATGGCGTACGTAGTGAGCTTTTCCCTGCTGTGCTCCCTGCTGGTGGCCCTGACCTTGATTCCCATGCTGGCGTCACGGTTTCTGACCCACCATTCGGCAGGGCAGGGCGGTGGGACCACCCGGCTGCGCCGTCTCTACGATGCCAGCGAACGGACCTTCCGCCGCCTTGAGGAGCGTTACATCCGGGTCCTGGCGTGGGCGTTGGGGCATCGCCGCCGTGTGCTTCTGACAACGGTAGGCTTGCTGGCTGTTTCGCTGGCGTTGATGCCGCTCATCGGTGTCGAGCTGATGCCCACCGCGGATGAAGGGCAAGTGCGGGTGACGATCGAAATGGCCGCCGGTACGCGGATGGAAGTCGTCGATCAGGCGACGCAGGCAGTCGAGGAGATCGTTCGCCGTCATGTGCCCGAGGCAACCTCGATCCTGACGAGGGTCGGCAATGTGGGGTTTCGCGGGTCGGGAGCACACACGGCCGAAGTCACCGTCACTTTGGCGCCCCGGGCAGAACGGCGGCGAACCAGCGAGCAAATCGCCAACGAGCTCCGACGGCCCGTAAGCGGCCTCCCGGGCGCCACGACCAGGACTCGCGCGGGGCAGGGCTTCTTCATCCTGCGGATGGGGCAATCATCGGCCAATTCCGTGAGCATTGAAATCCGCGGCCACGACCTGGCGACCGCCCAGGCGTTGGCACAAGAGGTCGATGACATGGTCAAGACGATACCGGGTATCACCGACACGCGGATCGACAGGGAAGAGGGCAGCCCGGAGCGGGTCGTGCGCATCGATCGGCAGCGGGCCGCCGACTTAGGTTTGGGCGTCGGCCGCATTGGCGATGCCTTGCGCACGGCAGTCGGAGGCACCCGGGCGTCCTACTATCGCGAAGGCGGCACTCAGTACGAGATCTTGGTGCGGCTGAGCGAGGCCGACCGGCAGAACCTCGGTGAGTTGCTCGATCTCGCGGTGATCAACAACCGCGGCGAACCGGTGGCGCTGCGCAATGTGGTGAGCGTCATGGCCGGAGAGGGCCCCGTGGCCATCGCCCGGAAGGACCAGGAGCGAGTCATCAGCATCGAGGCCAACTACACGGGTCGCGACATGGGTTCGGTGATCCGCGATGTCCGGGCGGGGCTCCGGGCCGTCCCGATACCCAAGGATTTCGCCGTGCTCTTCGGAGGCGACTACGAGGAGCAGCAGGAGGCATTTCGAGAGCTTCTCCTGGGTCTGGCCTTGGCGATTTTCCTTGTGTACCTCGTGATGGCGGCGCAGTTCGAGTCGTTTCGTGATCCCCTCGTCGTGCTTTTCGCCATACCCATGGGTATCGTCGGGGTCGTGTTCACCATGATCCTCACCGGCACCATCTTCAGCATGCAGGCATTCATCGGCTGTATCATCCTTGCCGGCATCGTCGTGAACAACGCCATCCTGCTGGTGACCTACACCAATCAGCTCCGGCGTGACGAGGGGATGCCTCTGGCGCAGGCCATCACCACCGCCGGTGCTCGACGGCTGCGGCCAATCCTGATGACGACATTGACCACCGTGCTGGGGCTCCTGCCACTCTCCATCGGCCTGGGTGAAGGCGGGGAGACCCAGGCCCCGATGGCACGGGTCGTGATCGGGGGACTGCTCAGCTCGATGCTGATCACTTTGGTGGTGATTCCGGTGATCTACACGCTGTTCGAACAGCGTCGAGGCGAACCGCCCCTCGGAGCCGAGTCATGAGGCGCTTGGCATCTGTCGGTTTGCGGGGCCCGATCGCGGGCGGACTCCGGTGGCTGCTCGTGGCGCTGATGATGAGCGGCGCACCAGTCGGAGACGCCCCGGCCGCAGAGGACGCGGATCCCGGCGTCGCGCCTGCGGCCGACACGCTGCGGATTGGCGTGTGCGATGCGATTCTCCTTGGTCTGGAACACAATCACACCGTCGCCATCAGCCGGCTAGACCCGGCCATCATGCGCACCTATGCCGGCGAACAGCGCGCGGCCTTTGACCCCGAACTCAGCATCACCGCTGAGCGCAGCGAAGCCACGTCGCAGCGACGCCTGGGATCGCAGCCCAACCCCTTCGACCTGGAGGACGCGCAGTTCGAGGGCACGGTGGAGTTGTCTGAAGTGCTCCCTACCGGGACATCGTTGACCCTTCGTGCAGGAATGACGGGATCCGTCTCGAATCTCTACACCGACCAGTACACCGGCACGGTAGGGCTGACGGTCACGCAGTCGTTGCTTCGTGGGTTCGGCCTTGGCGCAAATCTGGCGCGGCTTCGCAGAGCTCGACTGGACGTGGCCATTTCCGAGGCCGAGCTGAAGGCAGTGGCGGAGCGGACAGCGGCCGACATCGAACAGGCATATTGGGATCTGTACGTCGCGGGTCAGGAAGCCGACATCCAGACGGCATCGCTGAGTCTCGCTGCGCAGCAGTTGACGGAATCCCTGGAACGGGTCAAGGTCGGCAAGCTCGCCAGACTGGAACTGGCGGCGGTTGAGGCCGAGGTTGCGGCGCGTGAGAGCGAGCTCATCGATGCACAAAGCGCCCACGAACTGGCGCGGCTGAGGCTTCTGCACCTCATGGGCGTCGCTACCTATGGCCCCTGGTCCATGGCGGTGGCGCAAACCGACACGCCATTCATCCCGGTTGATCTGCTGGATCCCGTCGAAGCCCACGCGCAGGTGGCCTTGGAGCACCGGCCCGATCTTCACCAGGCGCGCCACGCCTTGGAGAAGGGCGACATCGAGGTGTCCCGTACCGCGAATGGCCTGCTGCCCAGACTGGACCTGTTCATCTCGCTGGGGAGAACCACATACTCCCAGTCGTTCGAGGATGCCTATCCGGATCTGGAGAGCCCCTACCACCAGGTCAGCGGCGGCGTGTCCTTCGACTTCCCCGTGCCCAACCGGGCGCCGTCATCGGAGCTGAAGCGGGCCCGTCTTGCGCGGGAGCAGCAGGCCCTGGCGGTAGCCAATATGGAGCGGCTGGCAGGGTTGGATGTGCGCACAGCCTATCTCGAGGTGCTGCGCGCCCGCGCCCAGATCAATGCCACCCGGACCACTCGGGACCTGCAGGATCGAAAGCTTGCGGCCGAAGTGGAGAAGTTCCGCGTCGGACGATCGACCAACTTCCTCGTGCTCCAGGCTCAACGCGATCTCACCGCGAGCCGGTTGAACGAGGTCCGGGCGAAGGTGGGCTACCTTACTGCGCTGGTGGACCTGTATGTCGCCGAGGGCACCCTGCTGGAACGGCGCGGCATTACCTCACTCGAAGACTAGGCGTGGCCTTCACCGCGCCTGGAGTGAGGCCCTCCTTCCCCACGGGGCTGGGATGGCGGCAACACGGCCGCCCCCAAGCCGTCGCCACTGCCGCGCTTCGGCACGCCGACGTCGCCTGTGATCGGGGAGCCGTAGCCATGTACCGCAACCGCCACGAATCGACTCACGGAGCCGCGTGTAGAGGTTGTTCAGGCCAGAAGACCTCGGATTGTCAGCGGTCTCCTTCACACGATCGAGCGGCGCGATGTCTCCACTATTCTAATATTAGAATAGTGGAGAGATCAGGCGGTCAGTGGATTGGAATATCACTCCGACGCACTTGCGTTTCAGCCCTCACATGACGAACATTCGAATTCCGCGCTACACGCGTAAGGTCCAATCCGAACTGTGAGGAGACACACCCGCCGTCGTGGAGGTATCGTATGTGCCGCATGTTCATGATGCTCTTGGTTGCCGTCGTGGCGAGCACCACCGCGTTGGCGTGGCAGCAGGATCAGGTCACCTGGTCCGCGCCGTGGTCCTGGATTGGTCCGACGGAGAACGCCAAGTTCGGTCTCTGCGTCTCGGCAGGCGGCGACCTGAACAATGACGGCATTGACGATATGGTGTTCGCCGCTCCCTACGATTCCACGGGCGGCGTCGCACTCGGCACCATCCATGTGGTGTTCGGTTCCTCATCGGGATGGCAGCCCGAGCTGCCCATCATCACCTCATCGGACGCCAGCTTCCAGGGGGAAGCTGAGGGAGACCATCCCGGCGGAGACGAGGATGCAGGTTCAAAGGGTCTGGCCATCGTGCCCAGCGTGAATGGCGATGCGTACGACGATATCGTCGTTGCGGCCCCAAAGAGCATGCTCAGTGGAAGCACCGACTTCGGCGCCGTCTATCTGATCTTCGGCAAGCCCACTGCCCAATGGGAGCACGACGTACCGCTCTACATGGCGGATGCCAGCCTCTATGGGGAAGCTATCATGGGGAGTGTCTCGGTGGCCTCGGCGGGCGATGTGAACGGCGATGAGAAGAATGACATCCTCATTGGAGTGTCGGGGCGCACGGGAGTGTCAAACGGGAAGACCTATCTGCTTCTCGGGAAGAACAGCTGGCCCGGCGGGGGCGGCGAAGCGGCACCCATCACGGACGCGGCAGAAGCGTCGTTCGTCGGAGAGCAGCCCCTCAGCCAGGCCGGAGCTTCCGTCTCGGGCGTGGCGGACCTCAACGGCGACGGGCGCGACGAGATACTTATCGGCGCTCCCAAGTACTCGCCCGATATCGAGCATCTGTTCGCCGGCAAGGCATATCTCATCCTCGGGCGCGCCAGCGGATGGAGTCTCAACGAGAGTCTCGCCAATGCCGACTACTCAATCGTCGGCGAGGTCGAGAGCGGACTGGTCGGCACCTGCGTCTCCGGGGCGGGTGACATCGACGATGATGACAAAGGCGATCTCCTGGTGTCATCCTCGAACCCCCAGGAATCCGGCCGCATCTACCTGTTCCTTGGCAGCAGCGTTGCCGCGGCTTCCGCGGTCATCCCGGCATCAGGCGCCGACACGCAGATTCTCGGCGCCGACTTCTCGACCGGCGATGCCATGGCGCCGCTTGGTGATGTCAACGGCGACAATTACGACGATTTCGCGATCGGAGCCGCGCTCTTCGACAACGGCGTCGGCAAAGCGTACGCCATCTTCGGCAGCGAGAACTGGCCGGCGACGTTGGACATCGAACAAAGCGAGGGCGGGTGGCGGGGCGTCTCAGGGAAGTTCTGGGCTGGATGCAGCGTCGCGGGAGGCGACGTGGACGGAGACGGGCGGCACGACATGGTGATCGGCGCGGGCGCCGACCCCTTCGCCGGCTACGATGCGGGCGCGGTCTACGTGATTCCGAGCAACTACAGCGGCGACATCATCGCGCCCGCTGCGGTGACCGAGTTCCAGGCCCAGGTCGACCTGGTGGATTCGACCGCCGCGCTCACATGGAACGCCGTGCTTGTCGACCAGACGGGCAACCCCGAACAAGTGCTATTCTACCGCGCCATTCGCTACGCGTATGACCGCCCATCGGGCAACCAGCCCCCCGAGACCACCCTTCTTGGTCAGCTCCCCGCGGTCTTGCCTCCCTCGCACTCGGCGACCGATTCCGAGTGGGTCCCCTGGAACGAGAACTTCTCGCACTACACCTTCTACCATATCCTGGCAGTGGACACGCGTGGGAACGTCTCGGCGCTCTCGCCCAGTTTCTCCGTCTTTCAATATCTGAACAATATCCCGTGATTTGACGGCAGAGGCGGAGGAGGAGCGACGAGATCGGACGCGGAGGCCACCGCCCGATGGGAGCGCCGGCAGACAGCTGAGACCGTCTCGTCCGTGGGTGACCACGCCATTGACGCGTTCCCCTGACAGCGGGGAGACCCGGAGGTGACGCCGGCACTCCGATGAGGCGGTGCTTTCCGTTGTCGCGCCCGTCTGAGGATCCGCGACGCTCCGGATGATTCACCGAAGGGCGCGGCGATCGTCGCGGGCTGCCGGTCGCCTCGGACCTGCGCAACGGACAAGACGTGACAGGTCGCACACACGCATGCTCGGCCATTGTGTCGAACGGGTTTCGCAGTGGTGCGGCCCTGGAAGGAAACCCTTGACGCGCCCCAGTTGGCACGGCAACGTCTCCTCTCCGCAATGCACGCCGAAACTCTTGATTCCGGAGTGCACACACCGTAGCCCGTGAGAGCAAAACGCGGTGCCGCCGCTCCTCACGGCTGAGACTCGCCCTGGCCGCGCGGAGGCAGGCCTATGCGGCGCCGGCGGGCATCCCGCCGGAAGGAGGATTTGAACAACTCGAAGACCCTACGACGCATCGACCACTGACGTATCGGAGCAGACGGAAGTCCGTGAGAATCGGACGCGGTCGCGCCGCTGTGATCGGCTACGACCTCCCATCGTGCCATTTCCGCCGCCGGCGGAGAGAAGGCGGGAGGAAGGGTTGAAGCCGTAAGCCAGAAGACGTGCTACCAGTGTACGAATCGCGCACCGGAAGGTGCCGCCTCTCTCGCGTCCAGAGGGGAAGCGAACCGCCCTGCCGTCGGGCCTTCACTTCCCTGCCGTCACGGAGGTGAAGGAAGGTGTTCTCGCTTAACGGGCTGTCTGAGGGAGCAACATGAGGGGATGCGCCTTGCAGCGGACTGCGGGCGCAGTCGTCGCCGCCATTGGCCTGATCCTGGCCTGCGAAGCGCGTCCCACTCGTCGCCCTCATTCCGCGGAACCTTCCGCCTCGTCCACCCGCATCGACTCGAACGAGCCGCAGTACCGGCGCATCGTGTGTGGATCTCCCGCCGTCACAGAGATCGTGTTTGCCTTGGGGGCCGGCGAGCGTGTCGTCGGCGTGAGCGACTACGTTGTGTTTCCACCTGAGGCCTGCGGCAAAGAACGCATTGGCGGCTTGACCAATCCCAATCGGGAGCGGCTCCTAGTGCTTACCCCGGATCTCATCATCACCCAGGGCAGTCACGCGGCGCTCGCCGCCTTCGCGGCTGAGTATGGGATTGCATTCCATACCGTGGAGCTGGAGAAGCTGGACGACATCGACGCGGCACTTGTCTCCATCGCGGCCGCGGTAGGTTCGGCGGAGCGTGGCGGCGAGTTGCTGCGCCGGATACGGAAGGAGGTCGATTCCGTCCGCGAAACGTGTGCCGGCCTCCCACGGCTGAGGGTGCTGCTAGTGCTCGGGCGTTCTCCCGGCGACCTGACCGGCGTGACCACTATTGGACCGGGAACGTTCCTTGATGACATGATCGCGGCCGCAGGTGGTGAAAACGTGTTCAGCGATGCCCGCGGCCGGTACCCGCAGATCTCCAAGGAGTCGGTGCTCGTGCGAGACCCGGAGGTCATTCTGGAAGTCAACACGGACGGCGGCCCGCAGGAACGCCTGGAACGGCTCCGCTCGGACTGGGCGCGATTCCCCGAGATCACCGCCGTGGCGCGGGGCCGAGTCCATTGTGTCACTGATGACTTCCTGCTGATTCCCGGCCCCCGGGTCGGGCAGAGCGTCCGCGTGATGGCTGAAGCCATCCATCCCGAAGCGTTTCATGAGTAGCAGCCGGGATTCGCACGCACGGGAGCATCACGGCCCGAATCCCACAACATTGAGGCTTCGTGCAGTCCGGTTCCGCTACGAAGACAGCGCGTGGTCGCTCTCCATATCGGATCTGCAACTGGGCAGCGAGCGGATCACGTGCATCGTGGGGCCGAACGGCTCGGGCAAGAGCACGTTGCTTCGGATCGCGGCGGGGATTCTCCCGGCAGGGGAGGGTTCGGTGAGCCTCAATGGCTGTTCGGTTGACGGGATGTCCCGCCGCACCATCGCGCGCGTCGTCGGATACCTGCCCCAGGAGAGCCCTGCCTTCTTTGACTATGCCGTGGAGGCCGTGGTGGGCATGGGCCGTTATGCGCACACCCGCGGAATCGGGATCATGACCGACCGGGATACCCGCGCCGTCAATCACGCACTTGCTGCCGTGAACATGACCGCCTTCAGGGGTAGGCCGCTTTCCCACCTCTCCGGAGGGGAACGGAGGAGGGCACTCATCGCCTCGGTGCTGGCCCAGGAGCCGGGCATCTTGCTTCTCGACGAGCCGACGGCGGCCCTCGACCCCCACCACGCGGTGGCCGTCATGCGCCTCCTCTCGGATTTCGAGGGAGATGGCCCGTCAGTCGTGGCCGTCACCCACGATATCAATCTCGCGGCGTTGTTCTCGGAGAGGATGCTCCTGCTCGTCGATGGGCGCATCCGAGTCGACGGAACCCCGGCCGACGTCGTGCGTCCCGACGTCATGCAGGAGGCATACGGCGAGGATGTCATGGTGCGTGAGCACCCGGAAACCGGCGGTCCCATCGTCGTGGCAAGACGATGGCCCGTTGCAGGGACCCCACGGCCATGACACCCACAACCACCCACCGTCCCCCCGCGATCCTCCTCTATGCCGGTGTGTTCGTGCTGGCGGGCCTGGTGCTCCCGTGGATCGGAGCCGAGCGTCTGCATCTTCCCGACATACTCGCCTTTGCCCGCGGTGACCATACGGTATACGGACTGATTCTCTTCCAGCAGCGAGTGCCCCGCGTGCTGCTGGCGTTGGTTGTGGGAGGAGCATTGGCGACCACCGGGGCTACCCTCCAGGTCTTGTTCCGCAATCCGCTGGCCGAACCCTGGACCCTGGGCGTGTCCGGGGGGGCGGCCCTCGGGGCCTTCATGGCCCAGACGCTGCCTGGCGTTTTCGTTGCCGTCGGCCCACTGAATTCGACCCAGTCGCTGGCGCTGCTGGGCGCAATGTTGGTCATGGCCTTGGTTCTCTTGTTCTCACGCAGACCTGGAGCGATCTCCACCCACACCCTTCTGTTGGCGGGGGTGACCATCAGCGTGATCTCCGGTGGTCTGATGATGCTGGTCACCTACTTCGTCTCGCCGTTCGCGTTCGTGGCGATCCACCGCTGGATGATGGGTGGCCTCGATGTGGTAGGCTATGGTGATCTCCTGTCGTTTCTCATGCTGGGCCTGCCCGGGCTGTTGATTCTGGCGAGCCGGTCCCGTGAGTACAACCACCTTGCGCTGGGCGAGGACATGGCACTGGGACACGGAGTTAACGTCATGCGTGTGCAACGTCTGACGTTCGTGGGAGCAGGACTGACGACGGCGGCATGCGTCGCCATCGCCGGCCCAATCGCGTTTGTGGGAATGATCATCCCGCACGTCGTGAGACGACTCAGCGGATTCGACTCCCGCGTGGTCCTCCCCGCTACGTTCCTGCTTGGCGGCGCCTCCCTCGCCGCGTGTGACGCCGTGGCCCGAACAGTCCTTGCACCCACGGAACTCCCCGTAGGTGTCATTACCGCCGTGCTGGGCGGGCCGGTGTTTCTCTACCTTCTCACGCGCAGATAGGGGCCGGGCGCGGGAATGCGCCCCATCTCGCCGAAGCGACATGTTTCATCGTGTCCGCGGCACTCAGGGAAGGCTCAATTCGAACTCCCCGAACCTGCCGGAGGACGTGATCCCCAGCTCGGAGGCATCCACGGCGCGGATGAGATAGGTCCAGTTGTGGGCCGGATCGCCGATGCCGGTGGTGGTCGACCACGTGGTCGTTCCCCCCGGCACCACCGCAAGCCGGTTCCCCAGCTCCGGCGTGAAGTACGCCTCGT